>NZ_CALXRM010000031.1 GCF_944390845.1 uncultured Brachyspira sp. | reverse complement strand
TAATAATAAAATTTTAACAGATCATTGTCAATTACATTTTGTTGAGCTTCCTAAATTCAATTTAAAAAATATTTCTGAAATAGAAAGTTTAGATAATATACATAAAGAATTCATTTCTTGGGTTAAATTTTTTAAGGGGGAAGATATGTCTATTTTAATGAAAGAAAATACTATATTTGAAGAAGTTGAAAAGAAATGCCGTACTTTTGTAAATAGTACTCCTGTAATGGATAAATATAAAAAACGCGAAGTAGATACATATTTCTTTGATAAAAGTCTAGAATTAGATTTAAAAAAAGCTAAAGAAGAAGGAATAGAACAAGGTGAAAAAAATAAAGCAATATCTATGGCCAAAAATATGATAGCTAGAAATATGGACATAAATCTCATCAGTGAATTAACAGGCTTAAGTATACAAGAAATAGAAAAACTATAAAAATCTAGTAAATTTATTCGATAGACTACAAAATTAAACAAGTTTTTTATATATAAAAACTCTTTAGTATATACCTAAACAATTATATTTTGTCAAAATAATTTTTTTAATTTAAAATATTTTCAGGGCTTTGCCCCGAACCCCAGTTCTTTTACGACCGAAGGAAGTACTGTAAGTATTGGTATAAAAGAACCTATATCCTCGACAGGCTCGGATACGCTTCGCGAAGAACTGCATTTTTAACCTAAAATCAGGGTATTATACCATATTTGATACATATTCTTAAAATATAAAGTTCTAGCAATTGCGTTTTTCGCGTAGCGTATTCGAAGGATAAAAACTTTGACGAAGTCCGCAGAGCGTGTGCGGCAAAAAAGTTTATAACTCTATATAAAGTGCATCGGTTGACAAAGTTAAAAATTTTTAGTATATATCCATAATAATCAGTTTATAAATTACATAACAAATAAATAAAAAAATTTTTAATAAATTTAATTTTATTATATAATCTTATACATGTTTTAAAAATAACATTTAGGATTTATTAATATGAACAAAATAGAAAAATATTTTTTACAGCAAAACCAAATAAAATTTTCAAGTATAGTTTGCAGTTCACATAATAAAAAAATAATATTAAAAAATCCAAAAAAACTAGAATCCAAAAAAGATAATAAGGATATAAATAAAATGAAAGAAATACATAATGAAGAATTAAAAAAAATATATAGTGAAGTTGAAAAATGTATGAAATGCGAGGCTTTATGTAACAGCAGATTAAATGTAGTATTCGGCAGAGGAGATGAAGAACCTGATATAGTATTTGTTGGAGAGGCACCTGGAGCTGACGAGGATAAACAAGGACTTCCATTTGTAGGCAGAGGCGGAAAACTTCTTGATAAATGGATTGAACAGCTTGGCATAAATAATAAAAAATACTATATAATGAATGCTTTGAAATGCAGACCTCCTGAAAATAGAGATCCTTTACCTGAAGAAAAATCAAATTGTAGAGATTATTTTGTAACTCAATTAAAAATACTTAATCCTAAAATAATATGTGCATTAGGACGTCATGGTTTTGGTAATTTAATAGATTTTGATTTGAAAACACCTTTCGGAAAAGCTAGAAATAAAGTGCATTACTACAATAATAATGGAAAAGATGTGCCAGTAATAGCAACTTATCACCCTGCTTATATTTTAAGGAATCAAAAAGAAGAACAAAAGGTAATTGATGATTTGAATTTCATGTTAAGTGAATTAGAAAAAATTAATAATGTTTAATTAATAAAATAATTACAATCAATTTAAGGACAGCACTTGAAAAAATACTTTATTTTAATATTAATACTATGTAATTTTCTATTTCCTAACTCATTCGATAATGTAGTTAATGCTCAATACAATAGTTATGAAAGAATAGAAAATTCAAATATACCTCAAAAACCAAGCATATTTGATTTTATTACTCATGATAATAAATTAACATATATAATAGAAAATATTAATAGATATTTAGAAAATAATGGTGATATCAATGCCACAAACAGAGAAGGCAATACCCTATTAATGAAAGCTGTATCAATAGGTTATTATGATTTGGCTGATTATTTAATAGAGAAAAATGCTGATATAAGTATTACCAATAGTAAAGGAGAAAATGCTCTTATACTTTCAGCCAATTACCCATATATATTAAATCTTCTTATAAACAATAAAGCAGATATCAATGCAGTTGATAATAATGGAAAAACAGCACTTCATTATGCTTGCGAAGGAGGAGATTTATATTCAGTAAAACTTCTTATAAAAAGCGGTGCTGATATAAATAAAAGAGACATTTTAGGCAAAACTATGTTAATGTATGCTGTTGAAAATGAAAATTTCGATTTGATAAAATATCTAGTAGAAGATTTAAAAGTTGATATAAATGAAAAAGACGATTGGGGACAAAATGCCATATTTTATGCCACTAAAATAGAAATAGCCAGATATCTAATTTATAATGACATAAACTATAAAGAAGCTAACTCTATAGGTCTTCGTGCTTATGAAGTTATGAAATATAATGGATATATAAATGTATCTACATATTTGCAAAAATTAGAAAAAAGAAGATAATAGTATAAAAATACCTTTAAGTATTTTTTTTATAAACCGAGAATATTTACAGCATATTGGAGTTTATATGAATATTAAGGTTATTTTACTATTTGTTACTATAAATATGTTGCTTTTCGCTCAATATACATCAATAACTAATAATAACATATTAGTTAATACTGGTGAAGGAAGAGTTGATTATACTACATATACAATATATGCTGACGCTACAGCAGATTATTTGACAGATACACGCTTGCATCCTGAAGCATTGTTAATATTACAGCAGCAAGCAGAAGAAGAAACTATAAAAACACTATATGATACTTTAGGAAATATTCCAATAAATAGTGAAGATACTATCTATAGTATAATAGAAGAAAATAGAGTGTTGAAAGAAAAAGTTGTAAGTTCTATCAATAATGCCAGATTAGTCGGTATATCTTATCCTACAAGAACAAGCGTAAAAGTTCTTATGGCTTTAGACATAACTACAAATAATTTAATGTATGATTTAGTAAATAATATCAACGAATATAAACCAGAACCTGTAATAACATATTTTGATACAGGTACTGATTATGATAGTCTTGTAATAGATGCTAGAAATATAGGATTTACTCCATCATTATTCCCTACAGTATATGATGAAGATGGTAACGAAATATACAATATAGCATACATAAATAAAACTGTTGCAGCTACTAATGGATATATTACCTACTCTACAAATTCTTATCTAACAAATGGAAATATCACCAATATAATAGGTGAAAAACCATATAATATAGTGGCTTGGAGAGCAAGAGGCAGACTTTCAAGTGATTTAGTAATAGGAAATGAAGATGCTAGTATCATTATGAGCAGTACAAATCTTAAAAATGCTATAAAAAATTGCAAAGTAGTATTGATTATTGATTAATTTTTTATTCATTTTTTTCTAAAATATGGTATAGTATCTCATATATATATTTTAAGGCTATACTATGAGCATCGACAAAAGTTATATAGATGATATTTTTAAAAAACACCCATATATAGATGATATAAAAAAATATGTCTTTGGTGAAACTGATACAATAGAATTCGACTCTAAAAATATTGTATATTCTATATCAAATAATCATAGCATATATTCACAATTACTTGAATTATATGAGATGGATAAGAATAATGAAGCTTTAATTAGATTATTTAAAGTTATATCAATGCATGATATAGAAAATATATATATTTTTGAGATATTAGTAATAAATATAATATCAGGATTAACTGTAAAAGAAGCTCTATTAAAGTGTATATCCTTAGAAAAAATTAATGATTGGAATAGAGAATATAAAAGACATTCATACAGTATAAATCCTATTTCAAATGAAGTAATAAATGCTAAAATGCACATATTGATATATTATCATTATGCTAAAAAGTATTTTCCTGAAGAAACTGAAAATTATATGGCATCTGTATGCAATTCAACTATATATGAAATCACTTCAGAGTATGGAGAAAATATTTTAATTGCTTTAATGGCGTTCTCTATAAAAATATACAATAATGATTACAGTAAAATAGATACTTTATTAGAATATTCTTATAAAGTTGATTATGTAGATAGTATGCTTTCTTTATTTGCTATAATAGACAGAGATGAAAAAATTCAAAAAAGATTTATTGAATTATTAGAAAATAATTTAATTCTTTCAAATAAAGATTTGCTTGTAAATTTTGCTTATATGATAAGATTATTCTTCCTTACAAGAAAAAATTTAAGTCATAAATTCCAAAACTTGAATTTTAATGAATTCTTGTCATATTTACATGATTTTAATATACCTAAATGTTTTATAATATTAATAAAATATTTAGATTATAATGTATTAGTAAATTCAAATAAATTTTTTTACGGAATAAAAGAATTATATCAAAATAATAAAGAATCATTCTATAGGCTTTCAAATATATTAAAATCTGTTGAAATACCTTATGTTATAGAAATGAAAGTTGTATTAACATGTGTACTTCTTTATAATAAAGATGAAAATGCTGATATTAGCATACTTGATAATAGCATAGATTATTTTATAGAAAATTTGAAAAATGGCTTGGAAAAAATATACAATAAAAAATCAGAAAATATATTTGAATTATTAGAAGGTATAGATAAATATGATATATCTATAAATATGACTAATGACGTTATATTTACAACTAAAATAATGGTATTAATGTATGATTACAATGAAAAAGCAAGAAAAGTTATAAGAGCTTTATTAAATTCATTGCCATACAATTTAGTAATACCTTTAATGATAAAAGACAGAAAAGAATTCTATAATACTAGATTAAAAGAAATACTAGAATATTTAGAGGGATACGGATTAGATTTAAAAGATTTAATCATAACCTATATATACACCTACCCTATATATATTTTTAGTCAGCAGTATATGTTAAAACTCATTAACAAAAATGCAGATATAATATTAGAGATGTTCCATGACAAACAATTTTTAAAAGCTGTTTCTCATAAAAGCTATGCTCTTATAGACTTTTTAGAACTTTTATACAAAAAAGACAAAGCAGCATTAACTAATTATTCTGCACTTTGTTATGTACTTCATTTAAAAAATAAAGAATTATTAGATGCAGTTTTAAATATAATAGAAAAAGATGAATACAATTCAAGACATTATATAGAAAGCAGTATACATGCTTATAGAAAAGATGTTCAATTCCGTTTAAAACATATAATAAAGAAATGGAATTACAACAGAAAAGGATTTAAATTTAATTCAATAGAAGAAGTTAATCAATATATAGATGATTATTATGATGATGATTATGAACATTTAATAGATTTCATAGATGATTCTTTAATATCGAATGTTGTATTAAGAAAAGACAAAAAAACAAAAGTTCCAGTAAAAGTTATCAAATATATATTATTAGAGTATATGCTTCTTGATGAGCCTTGTAGAATAAAAGATATAGATAAAATAGTTGATTTATTTGATATGAATTCATTAAGAGAGACACTTGAAAATGTATATAAATATTGGATAGATAACGGAAATGATGAAAAGCAAAAAAATATTATATTGCCTTATTGTATTTATGCTGACTATAATCAAATAGTAAACTTATATGATAAAATAGAATATTGGCATGATAATTTCCAATCATCTTTGGCATCATATATAATACCTGCTATAGCTATGAATGGTGAAAAATTTGCTTTGATGATAATAAATAATATTATTTATATGTCAAAAAACAAAAAGCTAAAAAATGCAGCTATGGAATCATTCAAAAAGGCTTCTGAATGTTTGAATATACCTGTTGATAATTTATTTGATAAAGTACTTCCTAGCTTAGGATTTAATATAGAAAGAAATAAAACTATACGCTATGGAAAACAAAGCTTTACACTTCAATTATTAAGTGATTCTTATTTAGAAATAATAGATAATACCAACCATAAAATATTAAAAGAATTGCCTGATGCTATAGAAGGCGATGATGAAATACGTGTTGCTGATGCTAAAAAAGATTTAATTAATATTCGTAATTCTTTAGATGCAATAATTAATTATCAAAAAGAAAAACTAAAAAAAGTTATGTTTAACGGCAGAAAATGGAATTATGAAACATTTTTTGAAGTATTTGTTGAAAACCCTATTATGCAATATTTTACTTTTGCATTTATATGGGGTGTATATGATGAATATGGTAATTTAATAGACTGTTTCAGATATATGGAAGATGGTTCTTTAAGTTCTATAGAAGAAGATTTATATGAGCTTCCTCAAAAGATAACATATTATATTTCATTATATCACCCGGCTGACAGTGATGAAGAATACTATCAGACTTGGAAAAAACAAATAGAATTGTATGAAATAATGCAGCCTATAGAACAAATAAAATTAGGAAGAAATATTATACAAGAAAGCGATATAGAAAATAATGCAATAATATCTTTCAAAGGCAAAAAAATATCATTAAAATATATGGATAAATTATCAAAAGAATTAGATATTAAAGCAGAATATTTTAATGAATATGCAAGCTATTATTTATTAGATGATATATTAAATATAGCATGTGAAATTAATTGTGTTCTTAATGAAGAAGATTTAGTAATAGATAATATAAAATTCTATGAACTTGGAGAGCATAACAAATTTGGAAATTTATTATCTCCTCTTGATATAGCACCTAGGTTTATAAGTACAATGATTTATTATTTATCTCTAGGATTCTATGATTAATAATACATCTTTATCAGCGAATACATCTTTAAGAACTGCTATAAAAAATGATTTAAGGCTGAATTATCAAACTAGAATTTGGCTTGATGTTATATCCGCCCCTGCTGTTGAATTAAAAGAAAAAATAGAAAAAGCAATGGAAGATAATCCATTTCTGGAATATGATTTTAAATCTTCTTATCCAAAATCTTCTTCATCATCAGCGGATATTAATTCTATAATAGAAAATACAGCGGACAGCGGAAAAGAAAGTTTATTTTCTCATTTAAAAAGCCAAATAGAAATAACTTTTGACAATAAAAAAGAAATAGAATTAGCACAGCAGATATGCAGTTTCATAAATCAAGACGGATACCTTACAATAAGCAATGATGAAATATCTAATATACTAAATGTATCTATATCAGAAGTTGAAAAAATAGTATCTATAATAAAAACATTTGATCCTTATGGAGTAGCAGCTAAAAATATTAACGAATGCCTCGCCATACAATTACGCATAAAGAAAAAAGAAAGTACAGAAAAAAATTTAAGTATATATGATATAGCGATAAATATTGTAGAGCATTACTTAGATAAATTATCAAAAAAAGACTATGATTATATAGCTTCAAATATCGGCGTAGAAAAAGATACTATTATTAAAGCATTAAAATTAATACAAACATTAGAACCCTACCCCGCTAGAGAATATGATACATCTGCTGTAAAATATATAGTTCCGGAATTATTTATTTTAAAAGAAAATGGAATTTGGCTTGTAAAAACAGATGAAACTTTTATCTCCCCCTTGAAAATTAGCAAAAAATATATTAAACTATTAGATAGAGAAAAAAGTAAAGATAGCATAAACTTTTTGAAAGAAAAAAAGAAAGAAGCTGAAAGCCTTATTAATGCTACTAATGAAAGGAAAAAAACTTTATTAAAGATAGGCGAAGCTTTGCTTAAGTTTCAGATAGATTTCTTTGAATATGGAAAAGAGTTTATAAAGCCGCTAACTTTGAAAGATATGTCATTAGAAGTTGATTTAAGCGAATCAACAATAAGCAGAATAGCTAACGGCAAATATCTTAACACGGTTTGGGGTACTTTTTCTATAAAATATTTTTTCTCTAGGGCCATTAGTGGCGGGCTTGGTTCTAGAAGTGTTAAAGAAATTATAAAAAGAATTATAGAAAACTCTCCAACAAAGCTAAGTGATGAGAAAATTAGATTAATACTAAAAAGTGAAGGCATTGAAATATCAAGAAGAACAATAGCCAAATACAGAAATAGTATGAATATTTTTTCATCAAGAAACAGATAAAATAAAAGGAGATTTTATGCATCAAAATATCATTGGAAAGAATGTAAGAATTACTAAAAATGTTAGACAACATATAGCAAATAAGATGCAAAATATCAAAATTCATGCTGACAGAATAATAGACGCCAATATTATATGTGACTATATGCATGGGGAGTATACGGTACAAGGAACTATTGCCTTTGGTAAAAAAGTATTCCATGACAAAGAAAAAGAAAAAGATTTATATGTAGCAATAGATGCTATGTTTCAAAAAATAGAAAGAGAAATAAGAAAATCCAAAGAAAGAAATATTGATAGAAGTCAAAGAGCTGTAGTAGATAAAAGCGTACAGACAGACGATGAAGATGATGCTTATTCTATTACTTCTGTTGGTATATATGAAAAACCTTTAGATGAATTAGATGCAGTACTTCATTTTAATGCTGATAAAAGACCTTATATGGCTTATTTACCTATAAAACAAGGCGATGATTTATACAGCATTAAAATAGGAAAATTCCCTGTATTCCTATTTAAAGGCGATGACAATAAAGTATTAGAAATATATCATAATGAAGAATACTGGAACATGGACGAAGTTAGTGTAACACCTGACAATAATATTGATGCTAGTAAGAGTGAAAATTACCTTATTAAAGAATACAATGTCAGCGAAGCTGTTAACTACTTAACTGATAATCCAGATAAAAAATTTGTTGTTTATATGAGCAGTATAACAGAACAAGCAGAAGCTTTATACAAAGAATCCGATAATTCTTTTGTATTAATAAGAATGTTTGATATTTAATTAAAAAAATTTAACTAAGATAATAACCATTTTGGAGGAAATAATATATGAATTTGATAGATTACATTAATAAAGAATCTATAATGATAGATGTACAGGAGACGGATAAAGAACATCTCCTCTCCAAAATGGTTGAAAGGTTAGATAGCTGCGGTTTGCTCATAAATAAAGAAGAGGCTGAGCATGCAATTATAGCCAGAGAACAATTAATGAGTACTGGAGTTGGTAACGGTATTGCAATACCTCATGCTAAAACAGATGCTGTAAAAAGTATAGTTCTTAGTGTTGCTACTATCAAAAATGGTATTAATTACAAATCTGTTGATAAGAAAAAAGTATTTGCTGTATTTATGCTGCTTGCTCCTAAAAACTCTGCTAGTGAAAATCTAAAGGTTTTAACTGCTATAGCTAAAATACTTAGAGACAATCCGCATTTCTTAGAAAAGCTTATAAATGCTGAAAAACCTGATGAAATAATGGAACTTATTGCTAAAGAGGAAATGAAAATATAATGCCAAAATTAAAGGTTAGTGAATTCTTAGAACTTAATGAAAAAAGAAATAATTATTTAAAAATTAGACGTTTAACCGGCTTAGCTGGTATGGAAAATGAAATATTTAGTCTAGATATAAATAGACCTGGTATGGCATTATTCAAATATTTTAAAGATTTTGCATTTGAAAGAATTCAAATATTCGGTAAGGGTGAAGCTAATTATGTACTTACTCTTAACGAAGAAAATAAAACTGATATATTTGAAGAATTATTAAGTTATAAAATTCCAATATGTATCTTCACATATAATATAACGCCTCCAGAATCATTTATTGAAATTGCTAAAAAAAATAATATTTGTATTATTATTAGTGAATTAAAGACATGTGACCTTATAACTGGAATAGAAGCATTAGCAGAAGAAAAATTCCTTGAATCCTTCACTATTCATGGCGGATTTGTAGAAGTTTTCGGTGTAGGAATTCTTATTTTAGGTAAAAGTGGCGTTGGTAAAAGTGAGGCTACATTAGAACTCATTTCTAAGGGTCATAGACTAATAGCTGATGATATTGTTGCATTTACTAAATTAAGAGACGGAAGAATAATAGGTACAAAGAACGAATATACCGGACATTTTATGGAAGTTAGAGGTATAGGAGTTGTAAATATAGAAAGACTTTCTGGTATGAGTGCCATTAGAAATAGAAAAAAATTAGATTTGATTATAGAACTAGAACATTGGAAAGATGATGAGCAATATGAAAGAACTGGTCTATATGATAAAACTTATAGTATTTTAAATACAGAAGTACCATACTTAAAAATACCTGTTCGTTCCGGAAGAAATATATGTATTTTAATAGAAACCGCTGCTAAAAATCTACGCCTAAAAGAAGAAATGGGATACAATAGTGCTAAAGAATTTGATAAGGCTTTAATAGCACAAATTGAGAAAAAAAGAATGTCGCAGCAGATTAACAATATCTAAAAAATATATTCCGATTTTAATTAATTATATTTAATAATTATTATTTTGATGTATCTTGATTATTTTCTTTAACATCATTATTTAATTCTTTATTATCTGATTCTATTTTTAAATATAAGATATCGTTATTATCACCTGTTACAGATGTAAATCCATTGATAATAGCCATTTCTATAAATCTATTTGGAGATGAATATTCTGCTTCTTCGGCACTTAATACTTTAACTTCTTTCTCTAAAGTTTCTATTTCTCTGTCTAATCTTGACATTTCTTTAAGTATTTCATTAGCCTTAACATTTCTTGCGAAAGTAAATATACTAATAATAATTACAAATAAAATTATAACAATAAATATAGATCCAAGAGAATAAGTTTTTTTATCATCTGATGTAATATCTCTATCTATTTGAGTTCTATTTTGCACTTTAGACATATATTATTCTCCATCATTAGCATTTTTAATAAACTGTGCCACTCTCATTTTAGCACTTCTGCTTGCAGGGTTAGAATTTATTTCTTCATTTGTCGGAGTTATCACTTTATTATTTAGAAGTTTAAATATGCCGTCTTTATTCTTAGTTTTCTCATTTTCCTTAAAAAACTTCTTAACTATTCTATCTTCTAAAGAATGATAGCTCATTACAACCACTACCCCATTATCATTTAATATCTTTGGTATATTTAGTATAGATTTTTCTAATATATTAAGCTCATCATTAATTTCTATTCTTATAGCCTGAAAAACCAAAGTTGCAGGGTGAATTTTTCCGTATCTTTGTGATTTATCTGTATTATGAAATATTATATTTTCCAAGTCTTTAGATGTTTCTATTTTTCTTTTATTTCTTTCTTTAATTATAATTTTAGCTATTTTTCTGGCATTATTAATTTCGCCATACTCTCTGAATATTCTTTCCAATTCTTCTTCACTATATCCATTAATAACATCGTATGCACTTTTATCATTAATGCCAAGTCTCATATCAAGCATTACATTTTCTTTGAATGAAAAACCTCTTTCGGCTTTTTTAAAATGGAATAATGAAACGCCTAAATCATATAACATAAAATCAACATTTCCTATTACTGCTTCATCAAGTTCTTCCAGCATTTTATCATAAGTATTATTATAGTAATGAAATTTCTCATATCCTGACAATCTTTTTTTAGCTATTTCAAGTATATTAGAATCTCTTTCAAAACTATGTACTTCAATATTTAAATCAAGCATAGCCTTTGTATGACCGCCCTCACCTAATGTCGCATCAACAGCTATTTTTGAATTTTCTGGTATAAAACTTAAAACCTCTTTAAGCATAACGGGTGTATGCACTATTTCTAATTCTTCATTGTTATCCATCATAAATATTATCGGAAATTATACTATAAAAATGATTATCATAATAAAATAAAAATTCACTTAAAATTATAATTTGATATTGCTTTTTTTAAAACATTAATTATCATTGATTTTATAGCAAAATTTTATAAAAAAGGAATTACATTATGGGAAAATTAGGAAGAGTTTTGTGGTTGATTTTTGGTATATTATTAATATTATCTGGCATAGCTACATTGTTTAATCCGATAGAAACTGTATTAATGTTAGCTTATATAATAGGATTTTTAACTATATTCTCAGGAATAAGTGCTATATTCTATTTCTTTAGCTTAAGAGATAAATCAGGTTCAACATTAATTCTATTAGATGGTATAGTATCAACAATATGTGGTATTATAATAATATCTCATTTACAAATAAGCGGAGCATTTATACCTTATATGGTTGCTTCCTTTGTAATAGTAAGAGGTGTTGTTGCTATATCTTCTTCTATAGAATTAAAGAAATTGGGCTACAGTCAATGGGGACTTTCAATATTAAGCGGAATACTTACTTTGATTGCAGGCATTATTTTAACATTCAATCCTATACTTGGTGCTGTTTATGTTAGTGTTGTTCTTGGATTATGTTTAATATTATATGGTATAATAACATTACAATTATGGTTTGCTTTTGGTAAATTCTTTAAAATATAAAATAATTGTAATGTATTGATTTTATTCTCCATTCTGTTAAAATAACAATGCATTATTAATAATTTTGGAGATTTTTATGTTTGAAAAAACTGCAAAGAGTACTTTATGCTTTTGTAAAAATATAAAATATGGGGAAGTTATAAAAGCTATTAAAGAAAAAGATTTAAAAACACTTGAAGAAGTTATGCATTGTACAAAAGCTGGTATTACCTGTTGGAGCTGCAGAGGCGATATAAAAGACTTATTAGAAGAATACAATAAAACAGGTAAAATAACTAGTATTGAATAATTATTAAAAATCCAAAAATCAATAAAAAAGGAATGATATGTTTTAATATCATTCCTTTTTTATACTTTTATAAAAATCAATTATTATTTTATAGCTTCATAAAGAGCTTTAGAAGTAAGTCCGTATTTATTCATAAGCTCATCTACTGTACCAGATTCTCCAAAAGTATCTTTTATACCAAGTCTTATTAATTGAGAAGGATATTCATCAGTTAAAACTTCTGATATAGCAGAACCAAGTCCGCCTATAATAGAATGTTCTTCAATACTAATAAGCTTTTTATGTTTTTTAGCCATATCAACAACAACTTCTCTGTCTATAGGTTTAATAGTATGAACATTAACAACAGTAACAGATATACCGTCTTTTTCAGCCATTTCTGCAGCATCTAAAGCCTCTGCCACTAATATTCCAGTAGCAAATACACATACATCTTTACCTTCTCTTAAAACATTAGCTTTACCAATTGTAAAAGGAGTATCCTCTTTTGTAATGATATTTGTAGCAGGTCTAGCCATTCTTAAATAACAAGGGCCGTCAAATTCAGCAGCTGCAAATACTGCTTTTTCTGCTTCAACAGCATCACAAGGAACTATTACTGTCATATTTGGTATAGAACGCATAATAGATATATCTTCAATACTTTGATGGCTTGCACCGTCTTCACCTACTGATATACCAGCATGTGTTACAGCCACTTTTACATTAAGTTTAGGATAACAAATAGAGTTTCTTATAATTTCAAAAGCTCTTCCTGCTCCAAACATAGCAAAAGTAGAAGCAAAAGGTATTTTACCAGCTATAGCAAGTCCAGCAGCAGCACCCATCATATCTTGTTCAGCTATTCCCATATTAAAAAATCTCTCAGGGAAAGCAGATTTAAAAGTTTTTGTCATAGTAGAACCTGATAAGTCAGCATCTAAAACAACAACATTTTTATTTATTTCACCAAGGCGTTTCAAAGCCTCACCATAAGCATTTCTTATTGCCTTTTTTTCCATAAGTTTATTCCTTAATTTTTGATATTATTATTCATTAACTATTAATCAAGTTTATTTAACTCTTCCATAGCTTTTTCGTATTCTTCCTTATTTGGAGCCTTACCATGCCAGCCTACAGCATTTTCCATAAATGAAACGCCTTTACCTTTTACTGTTTTAGCAATTACACATTTTGGTTTTCCGGATACTTTTTTACCAAATACTTCTTCAAGTTCTTTTTCATTATGTCCGTCAACAACAAAAGTTTCAAAACCAAATGCTTTCATTTTAGCTTCCAAATCACCAAGACACATAACATCTTCATTCTTACCGTCTATTTGTAAGCCATTATTATCTATTATAAGGGTATAATTATCCAATTTATAATTAGCAGCAGCCATAGCTGATTCCCAGAAAGTACCTTCCTGTGCTTCTCCGTCTCCTGCTATAGCAAATATTTTGCCGTCTTTTTTATCTAGCTTATATCCCAAAGCAGCACCTACTGCTATACAAACTCCCTGACCAAGAGAACCTGTTGAAGCTTCAATACATTCTAAATTCTTTTTAGAAGGGTGTCCTTGTAATCTTGAACCTAATTTTCTATAAGTTAAAAGTTCATCTGTTGGGAAATAACCTCTATGTGCTAATGTAGAATAAAGCACAGCAGAAGCATGTCCTTTAGACATTATAAGTATATCCCTACCTTCCATTTTTGGATTTTTAGGATCAATATTCATAATCTTAAAATATAGTGTATGCATTATTTCTACCAATGATAAAGAACCGCCTATATGTCCTGAATTGGCATTATAAACCATACTTACTATATCCTTTCTTATTTGAGTATTTAAAGAAGACATAATAATTCCTTTAATATATTTTTTATTAGTTGATGATATAATAAAACAATATAATTGTCAAACATTAATTAATTATTGCAATAATAAAAGATTAACAGCATTCTATTTTTCAAAAACACTATTAATCTTTTCTATTTCATTTTTACTAATGCTTCTAATACTTATATTATCATTGAAATCTTTGTTTTTCTTTTTCATATCTCTAATATAATAAGTTTTAAGAAGCCTATTATTTTTTACAAATAAAATTTTTATTTTTTTATTTTTACTTTTTATATAATGTTCTATTTTCAAAGCGATACTAATATTTTCAACTTTCCAAGCAGATAAAAATTTTAAAGGCTTTCTAAGTTTAGTATAATTAGCTCCCCTACCCTTTGAATGTTTATTAAATCTATTTATAAGATCATTAGTAATACCTGTATAATAAGAATCATCTTCACAAAGTATTATATAAACATAATAACAATTTTCTTTATCCTCTTTTTGACTATTTTCCATTTCTTATATCGCTTATAATAGTATCAACATCAACATATATATCATTATTATATTTTTCAAAGATTTTGCATACATTGTTATAATCATCTATAGTATCAACAGTAGTTCTTAATTCTGGCATAGCAAATTCTTCATCTACTTTCGGATTTTCTATTTTGAATTTATCAGGATTTCTATAATGATACTGTGTAATATGCTCATGCTCAAAACTATCTTTAGAATTCTCATTAGCCTTTTTTAATGCTTCATAATTGATAACCTCTACTCCGCTGCCATAAGGAAGTAAATCATAATGACTTAAATCAGCATTATTTTCTATATGATAATCAATGATCATATCCAAAGCCTTAACACTAACCAAAGGATTATCTCCAGTGGCACGTACAACTATATCAGCATTAAATTTTTCAGCTGCTTTAGTATATCTGTCAAGAACATCTTCTTCACTTCCTATAAAATAATTACATTCAAGTTTATCAAATATATTTTTAAATGCTTCATAAGATTTTTCTTCTGTAGCTACTATTACATCATTAGCTCTTTTAGAACTTCTTAATCTTTTAATAATAAGTTCAAGCATACTATCACAATCAGCCATTTTTTTTAATGCTTTTTGCGGAAGTCTTGTGGAACCTAATCTTGAAGCAAGTACAATAACTATCTTTTTCATATTTTTTCCTTTTTTAAAATTCCTAAAATTATTCGCTCGCTCTGCGTGCCTGCGGCAAAGGATCTGCTAAATAAATTTAACATACAATTATAATTTTACAAAAATATATTTTTAAATTTATTCAGCTTTTCCAGTGGACAACCTAAAGAGGTGACTTTGTCAAAGTTGCAAAAACATAAATTACATTATATCTTATTTTGGTCTATTACATTTTAATTATTAAATACATATCTTTAAAAAATCAATATTTATTTTTTGATACACATCAGTATTCAACATAACAAAATATACATTTTTCTAAATTAATGGTTTATCTTAGAATTAAATACAATTAACTTCATTTAAAAATATTGTTATTTGTACTTTTTTGTTCTTTGACTCTGTCCGCCTGCGATCGTAGGGAATACATTTTAGGTATGGCGTGCGGCGGGAAAAAGAACAATAAAAAATTACAAAATTATAATCATTTCAATATTTTAATTACAAACTTTTAACTAAATCATTAATCTTTATAATTTGAGTCCACAATTCCTCAACCTTATTCAAATCAAATATAGTTCCAGAATCTGAAGGGCTTTTATCAGGATTAGGATGCACCTCCATAAATACAGCGTCTATTCCTAAAGCAACAGCAGCTTTCAATATAGCAGGTATAAACTCTCTAGCTCCTCCAGACTGTCCATTATTAGCAGAAGGCATTTGAAGTGAATGGGTAGCATCATACATAACTGGGGCATAAATTTTCATTATCTCCAAATTTTTCATATCTACAATCAAATTACCATATCCAAACATAGTACCTCTTTCACATAAAAAAAGTCTTTTTTCATTAATAGCATCAGAACATTTATCAGCTATGTATTTACAATCGTAACCGCTTATAAACTGACCTTTCTTAACATTAACAGCTTTTCCTGTTTCGCATGCTGCTCTAAGCATATCTGTTTGTCTGCATAAAAAAGCTGGAATCTGTAAAAAGTCAACATACTTTGCAACTTCATCTGCATCTGTTGGAACATGTATATCTGTTAAAGTAGGAAGATTAAATTCTTTTCCAGCATTTTGAAGTATTTCAAGACCTTCTTTCATTCCTAAACCTCTAAAAGATGAAAGAGAAGTTCTATTAGCTTTATCAAAACTGCCTTTTAAAACTAATTGTATATTTAATTTATCTTTTATTTCTTTTAATTTCTTTGCTATAGTCATTGTCATTTCTTCGCTTTCTATTACACAAGGTCCAGCAATGAATATTAAATCTTTATTTTTATTAGTTATACCTTTATAATCAAAAATCATTTTTATATCCTTAAAATAATTATATTTATATAATACAATATTAAATATCAAAGTCAATTATCATTATTGCAATAAAATATCATATTTATACCTAAACAATTATATTTTGTCAAAAATAAATTTATATTTTTGTTTTTATATCTGTGGCTTTGCCCCAAACCCCACTTCTTTTGCGACTGTAGGGAGTGCCAGTGGCGTGCCACAAAGAAGCAGGCACAGCCCGCCTGTGGCGAAAGGCTACATTTGGGCTTTAATTTAATAAATTATATTACATATAAGACAATTTTAGTATGATTTAGTACTAATTTTTTACACTTGCACTTTTTGGTTCTTTGACGCTGTCCGCCTGTGGCGTGCGGCGGGAAAAAGAACAATAAAAAATTGACAAACTTAAAAATTTTTGGTATATATCATAATAACTTTTATTATTTCATATTTACACTTTTTATAAATGTATAGAATTTAATCTTTTCGTTTAAAATAAATTAGGTTATTAATCAATAGAATTATAAAACTCTATCAATCAATAACCTAATTATATTTATACAAATTATTTTTTAATCTCTTTTTATATCTCTAGGGAAATCATATTCTTCTAAAGGCAATGCTTTAGGAGCTTTCTCTGATATATCTCTAAGTTCCTTAGAATAAAAATATTCTGTACCTGAAATCTTTTTAGATATATACTTTCTCATACTTGAAATATAAACAGTAACTCCTGGGAAAAATCCTTCCATAGAAGTAATACTGCTATGAGATAATTTTTCAAACTCAGCACTCATTTCATCTCTTCTAGCTTCCAACTGAGCTGTTTCTCTAACAAGATTTGTAATTCTTTTTAATATATCTTTTATTCCTTCTCTTTTATTAACTGGTATTCTTTCTATAAATACTTTAGGATTTTTGAAATACTCTGTACCTAAAAGAGATTTTATTTTACTAATTTCTTCTCTATTAGTCTTAACTGTAGAAACAATATTTTTAAATTCTGCATCAGCCTCAGCATCTCTACCAACTGTAATAGTAGTTTTTGATTCACTCATAGAACCTATACTCTTAGCCCAAACACCATTCAAGGCTTTAACGTTACCGCCAATAATAACACCTTTTCCTTCAAGTACTACTACTCTGTCATTACAAGCTATTTCAGCATTAACAAGCTGCTGAGCTATAAGATCGCCCTTGCATATTATATTAGCATTTCTGATAAACTGTGAACATATTTTACCATTAACATTAATTTTGCTGTTTGGTCCGCCTATTATACCGCCAGAAACTATTAAATTTCCTGCACAATCTATTTCAGCATCTTCTATATTTCCTCTAACTAATATATCGCCTTCTGTTTTAATTATAAAGCCTGGCTCAATATTATCTTTAATTATAAGAGAACCATTAACCTCTATATTTCCTGTAGATAAGTCAACTTTATCTATTTCTACTACTGTACTTACAGATAAAGTATTATTATGATTGCTTAATATACCTCTGATACCGCTTCTTATAGTTTTACCATCAGGATCAACAGTAATATTCTTACCCAATTTATAACAAGGATCATCATCATGATGTGCTTCCATTAAAACATCATATATATCAAGACCATCAATAGAAGGCTTTTCTTCCATAAAGTGTGCTATTTGAATTCCAGCATCTATATTATGGATAAATCCTCTTTCTTTAAAATCTATAGCACCAGACTCTGATTCCTTACCTGAATCGATTGTAAAATCATAATCAAGTATAACCTTCTGAACATTTCCATCAATAGGCTTTCTTCCTTCTACAAATACACACATGACACCTTCATCATATTTCAAATTATATGCTACAAGTTCTCCTATTTTATCATAATCTACCATCAATTTAATAGGTATCTCAGATATGATAGTTTGTATTTCATCAAGAACAAGCTGTTTCTTTTGACGCTTTTGAGGAGGAAGAACCATAACACCACGCCATTTATCTGCCACATTAATTACTGGTATAACAGATACTGATTTCAACTGATCATAGAATACATAACCGTGAACCGTACTTTTGTACAAGCCTGTCATTTTGTCAAATTTTACATTCTTGCTAGCTTTTATACCTTCACGTTTAGAAATTGATTTTAATATAGTATCTCCAGGGTGAACATAATTCTTTAACAATTCTTCATACAAATTTTGGTCCTTACTATCAATATCTACAATTTGATCGTATATTTCTCTTGTATTCATATCATTATCATAATAGAATTCATAATTATTAGGATCAATTGATAATGTTGGTTTAGTAATTTCCTTACTCATATATTCTCCTTAAAGATAAAAACAATTCATGCTTTCTTGCATAAGAAGAGCATAACATCTCCTCTATTAAATAATTTAACATATTTATCAAAAAAAGCTTTAACAATTTTATTAGGCTTTTTCTCTATAGGAATAGATCCCCAAGAAAAATCACTAATAATATTAAAACCTATACTTTTCATATAATTTGAAAGTGTAGTCTTGGAAAATAGCCATAAATGCTGAGGCATCACTGCTCTCCAAGCTCCTCCATATTTTTTAGCAAACATACCATCGGCATTAGGTGTTGTTATTGCTAAATATCCTCCCTTAGCAAGTATCCTGTAAATCTCTTTTAAAGTATCGGCAGGATTAGGCACATGTTCTATAACATGTGAAAAATGTATAAAGGAAAAATAATCACTGTCAAAACCAACATCAAGCAAAGGCTTTTCATGAACTGTTATGCCGTAATTTTTTCTGGCATATTCAGCAGAAGATGCACATATTTCAATACCTTGGGCATTATAGCCTTTAGTTTTCAAATAATTAAGCATCATTCCTGTAGCACAGCCTATATCAAGAACATTTTTATTTGGCAATGTACTTTCTATCTTATCAAAACCTATATCTTTCATAGCAAGTTTCATAAGACCGAAAAAATTTTCCTGATTAGCCACTTCATACTCAAAATAATTATCACTATATATATCATTTATCTCATCTTGGCTCAAAACTGGATATTGATATATAAGACCGCAATTTAAACATTTATTGTAGCTTACTAAATCTGTTTTTATATAAACTTCAGATTTGGTGCTGCCACAAAATTCACATTCTTTTCCTTCCACAATATAACTCTCCAATAATTATTTTCGGAAAGAAGCAGCTCTTTCTTTATACTTAATATACAAATAATATTGTTATTAATTTTGAGATTTTTTATTATTAACTGTTAAGATTATCTCAGTATTAACACCAACAACTTCTTCGGCTAAAGGAATTTGGGAAACAACTACATCATTTTCGTATATAGAATCATTTATCTCAACTTTTGGAAGTATAGTAACATTTGTCATTGTACTAATAACTTCATTGCTAATTATACTAAGAGCTTCATCATACTTTATACCGGTAACATCAGGCATTTTTACAACTGCTTGTTCAGCAACATTTATAACTAAATAAACAGTTCTTCCTCTTTTTACTTTTATACCGCCTTTAGGCTCTTGACTAACAACAGTACCTAAAGGGTAATTATCAAAATAGTGAGTTTGAATATTAAGATTCATACCCTCTTTTTCTAAAGTATTAAATGCTTGAAATATTTCTTTTCCTTGAACATCTGGAAGAACAAAAGATTCTCCTCCGGATTTAACAACAACAAATACTACCAAACATACTACCAATACCTGCATTACAAAAAGTATAATAGCAAAAAGTGTTAATCTTCCAAAAACCAATAATGATTTAGAATCGCTTACTATACCATCTGGTAAAATAATCTCTATAAATCTTTTTATGTAATATAATATTTTTGAAAATATATTATTAAATTCTTTTTTATCTTTAATTTTTACAGTTTCTATTCTACCCTCAGAGGTATTTTTCATATTTTCATATTTCTCTGCATTATTAAAAGGTTTTTCTATTTTATTTTTAGACTTAGCTTTTATTTCAGGTTTATTTTTCTTCTTACTCATACTTACAATTTTACTCCAAAATTATTACACAAAATATTCGCCTCTGATTAATTTATTTCCGCACAAAAACTCTTTTACAGTTTGTCTTTTCTTACCTTCCCTTTGCAGCTCTTTTATAATATAAATACCATTAAGTGCTTGAATATATATTCCATCATTATTAAAATCGATTATTTTACCAAAATCATTTTGACAATTAGAATCTTCTATATATTCACTCTTAAAAACTCTTATCGATACATCTTTGTAAAAACAATAAGCTGTAGGCCATCTTACAAAGGCTCTGGTCATATTATGAAGACTATAAACATCTTTTGAGAAATCAAGCTTACCATCTTCTTTTTTTATTTTACTACAATAAGTAGCTATAGAATCATCTTGTTTTTTTAGATTAGATATATATTTATCAACATCTGTAAAAAATTCTTTAAGTAAATATACCCCGCTTTCTTTTATTTTATCATATAAATCATTAAATTGCCAATCTTTTTCTATATTTACCTCATGCTGAAGTATAACATCACCTTCATCTAATTTGGCATCCATTTTTTGTAATGTTGTACCGCTCTTTTCAAAGCCATAAAGTAAAGCATGTTCTACTGGACTGGCACCTCTTAATATAGGTAAAAGGGATCCATGAATATTAAGCGGCATAATTTTTGGCAAGGCTAATGTTCTTTTATTCAAAATTCTGCCATAAGCCACAACTATTAAAAAATCTGGGGCTAATTCTTCCAAAGTACTATAGAAATCATCTTTATTTATGCTTTCCGGCTGGAATAATTTTATATTATTCTCCAAAGCCACTTCTACAGTTGGAGAATTAATTATATTACCCTTTCTATCTTTTTTTGTGTCTATTGGAGCTATTACTGCACTCAAATTGACATTATCTGTTTTCATTAATTGTAAGATACAATCTCTTGTAAAATCGGTTGAACCTGCTACTATAACGTTATACATAGGAAATGATTATATATTTTTATTGTTAAAAGTCAAATTTAATCTATTAAAATAAATTAATATTCTTCCTCAATAATCTCTGCATATTTAATTTCTGATAAAAATTGTTTAAATAAATCAAATGCTATAGGATCTATTGCTATTTTATCCTCTATAAACGCTCTCTTCATATACATTACTATATCTTGAATATTTGTATTTCTGCTTCCTTCCATAAACATAAGTGTGTCATATATATCCACTATTTCTAACATTTTTGCTGGGAAATATGCAAAGGCTTCAGCATTTAAAATATCTTCTGGTTCAAATGTCATTATGAAATCTATTTTATGTTTTGGATCATTAGCTTTTTTATCTAAGAAATTTTTCAAAACTCCGCTTCCATATCCATAACATTCATGATGAAGTCCAGCAACTAAAGATACTTCATCTTTTTGATTCAATACATATTTAAGGAAATAATAAGCTTTTGGAGTGTGGAAATCTTTAAAATCTCCGTCTTTAATGAAATCATCTGTAGGAATAAAATCAATCATATTAAGCATAGCAACGTCATGGTAAAATGCTCCTGTTGCATAATAAGTTATTTCTGAACCTGTAAATTTCCTTATACCAAGTTTATATACTTTTTCTAGCTTCTCCATTCCTGTAGTTATATTATATTTATTAAAAAGAGCCTTATAATATTCCAAATATTTGTTTTTATAATCTTGTCTTAACTTATTACTTAATCCCTTATTGAATATATTATTATAAAAATATAAGAACTCTATCATCAATATGCAAACTCTATTGCTATGACTTAATATATTTGCATCATTAAGCAAATCTAAACTATCAAATATATCAGCACTAAAATATTCCTTTTCTAAATATGTTACAACAGAATTCATTATACTTGAAATCGTAGTTTCTATTTCTATACCAATAATACCATTAGAAAGTTTATTAGATGTTTTCATGTATTTAAGATATCTTATAAAATCTAATCTTGATATAATTCCTAAGCCTGTTAATATACGTTCTATATTAGAGGACATTTCTGATGATATTTTATTTGCTTTAGAATCTAATTTTAATTCATCTAAATATGGTTTCAATAAAGATAATCTATTATTAGGTTTCTCTCTAATTATTCTGTTCAAAAATAAGGAATTGGCAGATTTTAATTTCTCTCCGCTAGCCTCACAATTATTATATATATGATAAAAATACTCTATTTCACTATATTCACTATCATCAGCACCAGCTACAACTGTGCTTTTATTGGTATTAGGATTATTTAAATTAAAGAATTTACTGGAAAATGATGATATATAATATTTAGCATCTTTAAGCAAAACATTATCTTTTTCTTCTATCAATACATCAACTGAAGAACCTGGAATAATAATACTTATTCCATTAGAATTAACACAAGTTATTTCTATATTTTCCTTTAATATTATATCCTTTAAATCTGCAATTTTATCAAAATTAATTTCATAGTATTTATTCATTGATTTAAACATAAATACTCCTAAAACTATTTAATTTATATTAATTATTTTTCCATTTCCTGTAAAATTTCTTCTATATGCTTCAATTGTCTATCGGCTGTTTTATTATAATCTATTTCACCTAAAGCTATCTTATAAGCTTTATCAATTAAATTATCCATTTCTAATTTAGCTTTATTTTTCATAACTTTTGATGCTAATTCTTTAGTAATCTCCCATCTTTCTTTA
Organism: uncultured Brachyspira sp.; assembly: GCF_944390845.1. Classification (GTDB taxonomy): domain Bacteria; phylum Spirochaetota; class Brachyspiria; order Brachyspirales; family Brachyspiraceae; genus Brachyspira; species Brachyspira pulli. Next base: position 11,854 of record NZ_CALXRM010000031.1, on the reverse strand, counting down.
GCTAAATTATAAAAAAACACAGCATACTCAAAACTTTTCTTTATATCCTCATCAAACTGTGAGTTATAAAAATAATAGTTCTCTTTATCATAAAGTCCAGCAAGATAAATATAATTCTGTGTTATTAGATAATTAAACTGCATATGCATAAGATCTTTATATCTAGTATAAGCTTCTTCTGTTGTTATAATAGTTAAAGCTCTATTTACAAAATCGAAAGGAGCATCTAAAGCACGCTCAAGATAATCTACATTTCTAAGTAAATCATACTCTGCATAATATGAAGGTAATGAATAAAGTCTATAATAGTCCTCAGCATAAACTATATAACCATAGTCTTTTTTCTCCACTATAGTTGATTCTTTCATACCTATCTTAGGATAAAGATTTAAAGTTAATATAAAAACTAATAATAATACTATTTTTTTCATAATTCAAACTTATAATTAAAGTACTATTATTATTAACGGTATAAATAGCATAATACTTTATTAATAAAAATATTTATATGATTGATTAGAATTTATTTTAAATCTTTATTTATTTCTTCTATTTTATAATTTGGAATAGTTTTCAAAACATAATTTTTTAATCCTCTTTCTACTATTTCAAATATAAATAAGTTAGGAGATATATTTTTTAAATCAGTAATTTTAAAATTTCTAAAATGTGCATAAGTAACCATATTAAAACTACTAGATATATACGGAACCATTGCAGAACCATATGAATCTCTCAATATAAATAAATATCTGTTATCTAAGTTTGTTTTTGATATTGTAGTAAAATTTGCCCAGTCTATAATATTAATTTTTTTATAATTATCAAATGAATATCCAGAAACAATTAATCTCATATCATCATTATAATATTTACTCTTTGATAAAGCAAAAGCTTTAGTCAAATCATTATACTGATCAGTATTTCCATCTGATGTTTTATCTTTAAATGATATATCTTTTAGCTCAACTTCATTAATTGGTATAAAAGGATTGTGTAATTTTTTTAATATTTGAGTATATGCTACATATCCTCCTAAATAATTCCAATGAGAATCGTATTTATAATATAACTGATAATCATCTTTATATTTAAGAAATTCATCTTTTGTATAAATAATTTGAATATCTGTTTCTTTTTTTATATAATCAACAAATTGATCTGTAACAGTTAAATTCGTTTTTCTCCTTATGTAATCAGGAATATAATCATCATATATAAATTGTTTATCATTGCATATCATAAGAATAAAATCAATATTTCTTTTCTTTAGTTCATCTCTAAAATGTAATAAATTATTTTTTGCTTGTTCTAATTCTTTATTATTAAAATATGTATATTCCATACCAATATACATATCATTCATATCTTTTATAAACAACCATTTATTCTTTCCTATCAGTCTATCTTTTTTGGTTGAATTATTAAAAATAATAATATCAATTAAACTTTTTATTTTTACTAATTCATTTCTAAAAGGTGTATTATCATTAAAATATGTTTCATATAATTTTGGATAATTATCTAATTTTTTTATATCTAATTTAGGTTTATCTGCAAATTTTCTATTTTCATAATTAATATGGTCAAACTTATCATAAAAAACTTGATAAACAATATTAGGCATTATTAAAAAACACAAAAATATTATCAATATATAAGCATATCTATTTCTAAAATTAATCTTTGATAGTTTCTGTAAAAAATCTAAAATTATACTATCTAATAATAAAAATATAATAATAAACAATAAAGATAGTAACAAAATTAATTTTTTTGGCTTTAAGGTATAAATAACATTATCAATATTCCCTTCTATTTTCTTATTAGATTCTAATATACCAAATGGACTTCCTGATTCATTCATTGTAATTTTTCTTATATATCTATTTGACTTAATTATTTGATTAGAATTTATATAGACTTCATATATATCACTATTTCTAAATATCTTACTATGATATTTAACCCTAAACTGATAAGTATAAATATTATTTTTAGATGATATTAATTTGAAGTCTGATAAGTAAGCTTTTCTATTAAACGAGCCTAATATAGATAAAACTAAAATTAACAATATTATAATAATACTAATGAATAATGATATTTTATTAAATAAACTTTTATTTTTCATAAATAACTCTCTTAAAATCTGAAATAGATAAATGGATTATAAGTACCATTTACTAAATACATAATACAAATAAATAAAAGTATGAACTGAATTACACTTTCTAATATATAAACTTTACTAGAAAATATAACTTCCTTAATTTTTGGAAATATACTCTGAAATAATCCGCTAAATAATATACCAAATATAAAACATACTAATGTCTGAGGATAGAAGAAATATCTAACTGTGTAAATACTCTCTTTATAACTAAACATTAATTTATACAAATTTAAAGCATGTTGTAAATCATTCGCTCTGAATAATACCCAACCAAGTACAAATACTAATATGACATATATATGATTTATAAACTTAAATTTATTTTGCTCTAATATCTTACCTAAAAATACACGCTCTATAACCAAAAATAATCCATGCCATAAGCCCCATAGAATAAAATTAAAACTGGCTCCATGCCATAAACCTGTAGAAAAGAAAACTATTAATAAATTCAAATAAGTAAAATATTTTCCTTTTCTGTTACCGCCTAATGGTATATATAGATACTCCTTAAACCAAGTAGATAAAGATATATGCCATCTCCTCCAGAACTCCTGAACTGATTTTGATATATAGGGATAATTAAAGTTTTCTAAAAACTTAAAGCCAAACATATGACCTAAACCTATAGCCATATCTGAATAGCCTGAAAAATCATAATAAATCTGCATAGTATAAAGAACAGCAGCTACCCAAGCTAATGCTGTTCCTATATCTCCTATAGGCTGTTTTAATATCTCATCACAAGATAAAGCAAACATATTGGCTAATATCACTTTCTTTGATAGCCCGTAAATGAACCTTTTTATTCCGTAACTAATATTTTCTAAACTTTCGGTTCTATTTATTATTTGACTGTCTATATCATGATATTTTACTATAGGTCCTGCTATCAATTGAGGAAAGAAATATATATATAATGCCAAATTAATTATATTTTTCTGTGCCTTATTTTGTTCTCTATATACATCAACTACATAAGATAAGGCCTGAAAAGTATAAAATGATATTCCTATAGGAAGTACTATATTTTTTAATGAAATTAACTCTTTTCCTGATATTGAATTAATTATTGATATTGCAAAATCAGTATATTTGAAATATCCTAATATTGATAGATTAATTATTATACATAAAGTTAAATAGATTTTCTTTTTTAATTTATTATTTTCTTCTATTGCTTTATCAATTAATAAGGCAAATAAATAATTAATTACTATAGAAGAAAACATTATTAAAGTATAACTAACCCCGCCCCAAGCATAGAATATTATGCTAGCTATTAACAGTAATAAGTTTCTGTACCTTTTATCTAAAACATAATATAAAATAAAAACTAATGGCAGAAAAAGCCACAAAAAAATCATGGAACTAAAAAGCATTAGTATAGCTCCATGTTATAAATATTATATACGAAAAATTGAAAAGAAAATAGTTTAGTGCTGTGCTGTGCTGTGCTGTGCTGTGCTGTGCTGTGCTGTGCTGTGCTGTGCGTTACCAGCATATTATGCTCCTAAATTTAAACTATATTTAGATAGTATAGTAATTTTTATTTTATGTCAAATTATAAAGATATTGTTTTATTCATCAGTATTGCCATTATTGCTGTTATTTTGATTTTCTTCAGATTCTTTTAAGATCTCAAATATAGCACTATTATTATTATCTCTAGCTATATCTATAGGATATTTACCTCTATTATTTCTAACAAGAACATCTGCACCTGATAACACTAATTCGCTTACTATATCTATATTACCGGAATTAACTGCTTTATGTAAAGGAGTATCACCATCAATATTTTGTAAATTTAGATTAGGCTTCTTCTCTAAAAGCATTCTAACAATAGGAAGCTCTGAATTTTCTGATGCTATATGTAAAGCTGTATTTCCATATTTATCAATAGCATTAATATCCACTTTCTGTGTCAATAAAATTCTAGCTATATTTTCAGCACCGCTTTTAGCTGCTATCATTAATGGAGTATAACTAGATATTCCAGCATAATTTATATCAGCACCAGCCTCTACTAATATTTGAAGTAAATCAACATTATCATTGTTAATAGCATATTCTATTAAGCTCTCACCATCTTTAGTTACAATAGAAAGATTAGCTTTATTAGCTATTAATAATTTAGTAAGTTCAACATCATTATTCATTACAGCAATTGTTAAAGGGCTTAATCCTCTGCTGTCTTCTGCATTAACATTAGCTTTATTTTCTACTAAAAGATTTATCATATCTATTCTGCTTGATTCTATAGGACTATTCATAGCATATAAAAGTGGAGTCTGTCCGTCATAACTTTCAGCATTAATATCTGCTTTATTTTCTATTAAAACTTTAGCAAGATCAACATCTCCATTATTTGCAGCATACATTAAAGAAGTCCAACCATCATTATCTGCAGAATTTATATCAGCACCATTCTCAAGAAGTACTTTAACTGTATCTATATAAGAATTTCCAGCAGCTATTATTAATGCATTTTTACCATTAACAAGTCTGTTTATAGTAGTTTTATTAGCATTAGAAATAATATTACCCATTATCTTAGCACTATTAGTAGATGACTTTGATAATAGAACTAAATCTACAGGAGATGAACTTGTATTATTGAATTTGGAACCAGCAGCAGCCATTATTATATTACCATATTGGTCACTTTCACCTGCTTCTTCTATTTTTGCACCTTTAGATAAGAAATAATCTACTAATGCAGGATTAAGCGATAAAACGGCATTATAAAGTACAGTAGTTCCATCAGCATTTTTATAATTGATATCTGCTCCATTATCTATTAAATAACGTACTATACTCTCATCACTGTTTTCAATAGCATAGCTTAAAAGAGAAGGTTCTCTTTTCAAATCAAATGAATTATCTAATAAAAGTTTTATCATAGTTTTATTAGTTTGAGAAACGGCATAATACATTGGATATTTATTTAAATCATTTCCTGTATAAGAACTGCCATATACATTAGCTTTTCCTTCTTTTATAAGAAGTTCTGCAATTTTTGTATTATTATTACTTATAGCCAATACAAGAGGAGTAATTCCTGAATTATTAGCTATTTCTGAGTCTGCTTTATTTTCTATTAAGAATTTCACAGCTTTAATATTATTATTTTTAACAGCATAAAATAAAGGAGTTTCATTATCACTGCCTGTTTCATTAACATCAGCAGAATAATTATTAACCATTTCTTTTACAACTCTATCACCATATCTTTTATTATATATTTCTTCACTGTATATTTCATAATTTCTAACCAATTTATCCATATCAGATTTACCTTTTATGAATAAAAATAATCCAACAAGTATTCCAGCACCTACAAGAAGTACAAATACAATAGCACAAGCTACTACAGCGACTTTAAATATATATTTTTTATTTTCTTCTGCTTCTTTAGATTTATCTACTCTTTGAATGGTTGAATCTATATTTTTATTTGAATTATCTTGATTATTATTAATCAAATTATTATTTTCTAAATTTTCCATAAATCAAATACTACTCCCATTTAATTTCGAAATATAATAACATATTTATAATAAATTTAAAGATACAAATTACAAAATATATATACCACCCTATTGTAATACAAAACTTCTAGTTTCTATATAAGGAGTTTCATCAGCTATATATGATTCTATAACAACAATATAATTACCCTTCGGAAGTGATGATAATTCCTCTTTTGGTATAGTAAGTTTGAATACATCATCTTGTAAAACAGCATCATATTCCCTTTCGCCTCCATTTTGAAGCTGAAGAAGTACTTTTACTTTAGTATCATCAGTAGGCAATTCAAATACATTATCAGGATAGTTGTATGTAGAAACATAAATATCTATATTCATATTATTGTTTCTGTTTGCTATCGCAGGAATATCAATATCTTCTATTCTGCTCATTTTAGTAGATAATTTTTCAATCCAATATTCAGCAGTATATCCATAATCTTTGAAAGCAGTCAATTCTATATAATTAGCCTTTGAATCTATTCTTGAAATAAAGAAAGGCCCATTTGATATATAGGCATGACCATAAGAATCAATAAAATCAATAGCAGCCTGATATCTTTTTACCGCTTCTTCTTTTGTAATATATTCCTCTATTCCTATAGGTACATATTGAGAATCACGCATTTCAATTAATTTTTCTTTTATATCAGATACACAAGTAGGATTTTTAACATCTATAGAAGTTAATGACTGATCCTGAGAAATAGTATAAACATTACCAGACTTAGAACCCTCTAACACAAGCTTCATTATAGCTTCATTTATTTCAAAAGGAATAACAGTATTTCTATTAGGGTTTCCTATTTTTGGCCCTACTGATGCAATTCCTATTTGTCTGTTCATATCCATAGGCCAGTAATAATTTCCATAAATTGTAAAACTTCCGTCATCATTTATAACACTTCCAACTGCATTGTCCATAGCAGAAGCATATCTTCCAGCCATAGCAGAATCATAATATTTATCATTTTCATTGGTTTTAGTTATTATATTGGCAATGAATACACTTCCATACATCAAATCAACTAAAGATGATTGTATGCCATGATGCCATTTAAAACTTTTAGGTTTAAAATTACATTTAACATAAGCGGTAAGATTATCAGACTTTTTATAAACCATTTCGCCATTTTCATTCATTTTAACAGTTAATCCTTCTTCCCATTTTTGAGTATAAGGATTGTACATTTTAGCATTTTGAGGAACTTTTATTGTACCTACAGGTATACCATTATTACCAGCTATAACACCTATTTCTAAACTATTAGTATCAGCTTCACCAAGTATAAATTCTGTTTTTGCGGTGGAAGGTGATTCAAATGAAGCACCAGCATCAGAACAAGGCCCTATCATTATGGCAGAATATGCATCAGAAAATCCTCCAACACCTACAGGATCCCAAGGACTTATAAATAATGAACCTTGTGCAGAATGCTGAAGTACTCTAAGAACTTTTTCTCCATTACGGTTAGGTTTTATATCAGCACTTCTTATAGACCAATCATTTATACCATCGCCTACACCATAAAGCATTCTTCTGTTAAATCTTTCTTTATTTGCCACAAAAAATTGAGTTTGAGAGTTTAAATATATTCTAACAGCATCTTCAAGACCTATTTCCTGCAAACGCATATTGCCATTCCAATATTCATCAGCAGTCAAGAACCAACCATTTGAATTCTTATCACTTATTCTTGAAGCCTCTTTATTATCATAATTCCAAAACTCTGCAACATTGGCTCCAGGCATATAATTGCCTTCTCTTACATACATCTGTCTTAATGTAACGTCCCACCAAGCACGAGTAGCACCTGCTCCCCAAGCCTCTGTTATAATATTCCATTCATAATCTTTTGGATCAGATCCATATACTACCTGTGTAGACTTATTTCTGTCATACAATAATTTTTCAACTTTTATTCCTGTTTTTTCTATTAAATCAGATATGGCATTTCCTGCTGGAAGTCTTCCTGTAGGATCATCAACTCTTATAACAAATTTAATAGTTACTGCTTCACCATTATATTTCCACCAGCCATTTTCCTTTACCAACTTTCCCCTATTCTCTGGTAAATTGGCAGCTTTTTCCATGGCTTTATTTATATCATTAAGAGCTTTTTCCTGATTACCATTCTCTGTCATACCCATTTTTGAAGGTATAAGATTATATCTGTAAGTACCCGGCTGACCTGGAGTTGCCTGAGTAAATGAAGGCTGACCTGCTCCTCTTAAAATTTCATCAACAAGTTTTTTTCTATCAATCAAAAAATTCATGGCAAATCTTATTTCTTTTATTGCTAAAGGATTAAAATGAGTTTTTCCATCTCTTGTTGTTACTGTATAAGGTGCTTTATTTGGTACTGGATTAAACAACAAAGACCAAGAACCTGAAGGAACTGCATAAGTATCGAGTTTTTCCAAATCATTCTCACTTAATGATAAATAAACACTTCCATCTATACCGCTTGCCATTAAATCAGCTCTGCCGTCTGCCACATCTTTAATAGCTATTGTCATGTCGGTTCTTACTTCATATATTATTTTATCTATTAATGCTCCGCCTCTGTCTATTTCTCTTTGCTCTATTTCTTTTTCATTATTTGAACATGATAATAATAATATAAATATTGATAGAAAAAATTTATTAAAAGATTTCATTTAAAGCCTCATTTATATATAATACTACTTAACATAATATATAATAATAGTATAAATAATAAATGTCAATATAATCATCAATTTCTATATCTAGTAAAAAATAATATCTAATCAAACTTTAAATTTATCTATAATAATTTTTTGAATTTCAAGATTAAATTCTTCATAAAAACTATTATTTACAACATTATTTTTACTATTAGGATTTTCTATTGTAATAGCTTTTTTATCAATCCATTTCACATTTCTTCCAATTCTTATTTTACTATCTACAATAGGAAAATTTTTAACAATTTCATTATCAATTACTATACAAACAGCTTTATTGTTATCATTTGAGTTTTTTAGCAAATGATTTTATATAAATAATATCACCAACTTTTAAAGAATGTATAAATTGATGCAAATCAGGTGCATATTTAATAGGCCAGCCAATACCACCTGCCGCATTATTATCAATAAAATACTGACTAACATCTACTCAATCAACAGCAGCACCTACTCCATAAATAGCCATAATATACTCCTTTTAGTAATATAAAATATAATTCAAATAAAAACGTGCATATAAACTTTAATTTACATGCACGTTATTTTTTACTAAACTATTATTATTTTTTATGCCAATGTATAGACTTGATATACAAAGCAGAAAGATTAGTTAAATCTTTATCATCTTCTGTTTTTGTTGATAAAGCGTAATAAATATCGTCTACTCTCCATAATGTAAACTTCTCACCATTAGCAGTAATATTATACTCAACATTTATAGAATATTCATCTTCTATAAAATTTTTTCCGCTGTTTGTATAATCACTATAAAATGAAATTAAATTATTTGAATTTTTTGAAGCTCTGTAAATATAAGCATTATTCATATAATCAAAATCCACTTCAGCAACATCTTTATTAATTATAAAATATTTAGCATTCTGTCCATGTTCAGGAGGGGCAACTGTAATCCCTATTCCCAAAGGAAGAAAAGAATTTGGAGAATCTACTTGAACCATATCCAATACATTTTCTTTTGCAGAAGTATTGTTTAGTTTGGTATCATTAGATTGATTAGAACATGAAGCAAGTATCAGCACTATACAAATAAATAAAGTAATTAATAATCTCATCAACACCTCACTCAAATTTTTTCATCTCTGATAAATAAGCTTTAAATATTGTAAATAAAATATAATCTATTTTAACCTCATCTTTTAAGAAATTATCATACATATAATCTGTTATCTGCTCATCTGTTTCAATTTCACTAAAGCATATATCATGTTTATATTTTAGAAAATCATATAAATCCAATATTTCTAAAATTTTAACAGGATAGTATACAGAAGCTGAAAAATTGAGTATATCTTTAGCATCAAATGTTATTAAATATTGATACTCAAAATTTGGTCTTTTCGCTTTCATGGCATCATATAAAGTCATACCAAGTCCATAGCCATAGCCATAATATTCATGATGAAGACCTACAGTCAAATTCACATCTTGATTACTAGAGATAGAATATTTTAAATAGTTATAAGATTTGATAGAATGAGAATATAGTTCATTATTTGCTCTGTCTGAAGGTAAATAATTTATAATATCAGTTAATGTAATATCATGGAGTAATCCGGAAATACCCATATTAACAATTTCTATATTATCAAATTGTCTTATTCCTAATTTAAATATATTATCCAATTTACTAATATCTTTTAAAAATTTATTTTTTTTGGATACTTTATCATAATAAGACATATATTCTGTTTTCCATTTAGCTCTTATTTTTGAAAGTATACCCATATTAATATTTCTATTATAAAATATCATAAACTCCATGATATTAAGAAATATCCTATTACTATGATCTATAACATTACTTCCAGTAAAACCTATTGTAGTAGAAAACATATCATTTTTTTCATAAGGTTTATTTAGTAATACAAAAACACTCTCAGCTACACTTCTTATTAATTCTTCATAGTTTATATTATAATTTTTACTGTCAAATATATTTCTATGATGATTATCACTTTTATTAATATTACTTATAACATTAATTCTTTGCATTAAACCCAATTTTATTAATATTTTTCCAAGAATCTCAGCAGCTTTACAAGTAAATTTATCTCTGTTTTCTTCTATTTCCAATTCTATTATTAAATTCTTAATATCCTCTACTCTCTTGAAATTATTCATAGATAATATTTCTTCAAGCATAGCTTCTTGAGCAATTCTTATATCATCTGATGAATCTTTACAATTAGTAAAAATCGAATAAAAATAATCTTTATTATTCAATTCATTTGGATCTACAAAAAATGATACCATATCCAAATATGATTTATACACGTAAAATTCAGAATTATTAAATAGAATATTATTATTAAAACTATCATCAAATAAAAAATCAATCTTATTATAAGGTATCACATTTATAACGCCATAATCATTTTTAGAAATAATATCTATTTTATCTTTTAATATTAATTCTTTATAATATCTAATTTTATCTAAAGAGATTGAAGTATAATTATTTAAATCTATTTCCATTAGAAAACCCTATTTTATAATTATTTTTTATTCTTATAAGTATTATTATACACATATAAAACAATAAAACAAATATTTTAATTAAAAAAATTTGGAAAACAAAAAAAAATTATTATATTTAGTATATTATATATTAGCGGAATATTATGGAGGCGAGCTTTACAATGAACGATTACAAATATAATCAGGAAGATTTTGCTATACTAGATACATACAAAATTCTTTCTCAATCACTTGGAAGCTACTTAGGTAAAGACGCTGAAATAATTTTATATTCATTTGAAAATAATAAAAAATCAATAATCAATATTGTTAATAATAATTTGCAAAATAAAAATATAGGCGACATTTTATCAGACAGAGATGATAATATTTTAAATGAACTTTTAAATAATAAAACTAATTATAAAAATAATTTTGTAGAATCAGTAACTGGAGAATGTTCCAAGCTAAATTACACAATAATAAAAAACACACTTGAAATTCCTATAGGTATGTTAATTATAAGTTGGAATTTTGATATTTCTTTGATTAATACTCTAAAAATTTTTATTCCAGACAGTCTTAATAATAATAAAGATAAGAAAAAAAATAAATCAGAAGATATTATATTAGACAGCATAAAAAAAGTTATTATAGGAATAGACCGAGATGAAGTTGGTCCGTCTGTGTACAATAAAACAATAATAAAAAAGCTCTTTAATCAAGGTATATTTGAGTTTAAAGAATCAGTACAAATAGTAGCCAATTATTTAAATATATCGCATCATACAGTATATTTGCACATAAGAAGTATAAAGAAATATAAAAAAACTAATAACCAATAAATTATTAATTTATTAACATTGGCATGAAAACTGTTATACCAAAAATTTTTAACTTTGTCATTTTTTTAGTCAACTTTTTCCCGCCGCATACGCTCTGCGGACTTCGTCAA
>NZ_CALXRM010000030.1 GCF_944390845.1 uncultured Brachyspira sp. | reverse complement strand
TATCGTAAGCATTTGTTTGAAACAGAACATCCGTTAGACAAGTTTTGTAATAATAAACATATTAAAAGAGTTTATAGCCCAGTCGCTAGTCCCTGGTATAATGGTGTTGTAGAAAGTACACATAACCGAGACCAAAAAGAATTCTATGATTATTGTACACAAGAATTAACTTTAGAAAAAGCTAATCAAAAATTAAAAAGATATAATAATTTTTGGAATCATAAACGAATACATTCAGCTTTAAATTATGATACACCTATGTTATACTTCAAAAAGATAAGGAATACTTAAATGCAATATCTCTGGCTCCCGTGCATTTAATGATTTTTAATAAATGGTGTATTTACAAAAGTTAATATACTAAAACATTTTTTATATATAGATATAAATTTAGTAAGAATATATTAACATTATATAAATAGATATTGATTTCGTTATTAATTTATGTTATAATTATACATAGTTTAATTATATGGAGGTAAATTATGCCACGTGTTATAAATAACGATTGTGTAGCTTGCGGTTCTTGTAAACCAGAATGTGCATTTGATGCTATTAGCGAAGGAGATATTTACGTAATAGATCCTGACAAATGTACTGATTGCGGTGCTTGTGAAGCAGTTTGCCCAAGCAGTGCTATACATCAAGCTTAATTGCTTTTGATGGCATAGTTATGGGTAGGTTTTCTTTAATAAGATGCCTACCCTATTTTTTATAAAATATTTAAGGAATCATATTGATAAAAAATACTCAAGCTTTTATATTATCGTATAGCCAATATAAAAGTTCTTCAATAATAGCATCTTTTCTAACAAGCAATTCTATATTGCAGGCGATATGTTATAAAGCTAAAAAAGATTCTAAAGCATTCGGCTCTGATTTAGAAAGCATATCTAAATTAAATATAAATCTATACGAAAAAAGCACATCTCAGCTATCAATATTGAAAGAATCAAACATCATAAAAAATTATTCTATACTAGAAAAATCAATATATTCTTCTTTGGCCGTATTCTATATAAGGGAAGTATTATTATATTGTGCTAAAGATTTTGATGACAGATACTTTATTTTAATGGAAAAAATTTTAGATGCTTTGGAAAATTTAGAAGAACAAGATAATGATGATACAACTAAAAAAATATATATAAATATTTTAATGAGGGCATTTGAAATGAAAACACTTCATATTGCTGGAATATCACCTCATTTAGATAAATGCATTATGTGCGAAAATAATGATACATCTTTTTATTCAATTTTTGATGGAGGACTAATATGTTCTAAATGTAAACCTCTTATTAAAGATGCATTTGAAATAACAGAAAATGATAAAAACTTAATGAGAATAATAAAGCATACTTCATTGATTAGTATAGCAAATAATAAAGAATTAAAATCATTGTATAATAATTCAATAAATAATGTTAAAAATATTCTAAATAAATCTTTATTTAATCATATAAACAGAAATATAAAAAGCCTGCATGTATTAGAAGAAATTTTATTTACTTAATATATCAAATATTTCTTTAGTGTTATTAGCTATATATACTGCATTTTTAAACTCTTCATCACTGCCAAAACCATATCTAACAGCAATAGAATCAATTCCTAAATTTTTAGCAGCATCTATATCATCAATTCTATCACCTATCATTATAGTTTTAGATTTTTCAAAGTTTCCTTTTTCTATAGCTTCATTTAAAACATCTAATTTATTTTTTATTTTTCCGCCGAGTATAGGAGCATAAAAATCATTAAAAAATTCAGTTAAATTAAAATGTTCTATTATTCTTACTGCAGATTCTTTAGGTTTTGCAGTGACTAAAAAAACTCTGTAATCGTTCTCAGATAAAGTCTTAATCAAATCATATATGCCATCATAAAGAGTACAATTAAATAATCCTTCGTTACCATTATAATCTTCTCTGTAAAATTTCACAAATTCAAGAGATAATTTTTCATCATCATAGCAATACTTTCTAAAACTTACATCTAATGGAGGCCCAATAAACTTTCTCAATATTTTATCATTTGGTATATTTATTTTTAAATTATATACTTCATTAATTTTTTTAATTCCATATACAACTGCATTTATTATACCAGGTGCAGAATCAGTAATAGTACCATCAAGATCAAATAATATATTATAATATTTAGGCATTTTACAACTCACATTATCTATTTACAAAAATATATCCTGAGGCAGGAAGTATATCAAAATCTTCTTTAGTTCTTTCTTTTATAGCTTTGAATAACAAATTAAGTCCTAAACTATCACTAGCCATATGACCGGCACATACAACATTAATATAATGTTTCTTACACTCATCTAAAAGTTTATCAGATATATTCATTACAATTAATGTTCCCATACCAGCCTTTGATAAGGCATCAACCATAGCAGGATCAAAATAAGCACCTCCTGTCATATCAACAACAATGTTTCCAACTTTAGAATTATTAGAACCATTAAATATTTTTGGAGGATTATGGCGCATAGCAGATATTTTATATTCTTCTATTTCAAATAAAATATCTATTATCTCAGATAATGTTGTAGGCTTTTTTTCTTCCATCTCTCTAGTCAAAAAAGTTTCAACAAAATTATCAGCTACAGTATGCATACACATATAATTTAATTTAAGAAGTTTAGCAGCATTTACATCTCTAAAATGATTTGCACCATAAACAGATCTGCTTACTTCATTAAGTCTTTTATTCGTTAAAGCTTCTGCAACATTTATAGGTACATTATGCAATGCATTCTTATCAGACTGCATTTCTATAACATCATAAAAATTAACAAAACCATAACCATTAGGATGATGACTTATAACCAAATCTATATTTTCATTTTTTTCATTAAGCCTGTCAGCCAATAAAAGCTCTGGTGTTTGCATATCTATACCGCAGAAAATTTTCTTTATATTTTTATCTTCTGCAATATTCAAAATTCTTGTATCAGCATAAGGATTAAATAGAGTATCTTTATCAAAATACTCTTTCTTTTTATCATCTAATTTTTCATAAGATTTTTCTATATTTTCCAATTCTTTTTCTACAACTATTCTTCCTCTAGGATCTGCATTAATACCGCATTTTATAGCTGCTTTATAAAAATCAATTATTTTCAAAGCCATATAAAAACCTCTTATTCTTCATCATCTTGTTTTTTATCGTTTTTAGGTTCTCCTCTATATTTCTCAGTCTGTATCATACCATTTTCTTCAAAGAATGTTATAGACTTATAACTTTGTCTTATAGTAAATTCAGCACTTCCTATAGTCAATTGAACACCTGGAAGCATTTCTTTACCAGCACTTATTGTAGATTCTACTTTTTCTACTTCAATAGTTTGAGTTAAAGCTTCTCTTTCTAAAACAACTTCTTCTCTTCTACTGCTTGCTTGTTCCAATTGTTCTTTATAACTTTGTAATTGTTCTTTTTTCTCATCATCAAGCTTTTTAAGTTTAGCAGCTTGTTCCAAAGATTTAATATTTCTTTCTGTTTCTTCTATTGAATTATCTAATTCTTCTTTTTCTTTATCTAAATCATCGATAGTACGTCTTTTAGCTGGGCTAATTCCTGTTTCTATCAATGTTCTAGTACCAGCCTGAGAACCTAAAACTTTACCATTAACTTCTCTTAAAGCTCTAAGTCTTCCGCCGCTTGCAGAAGCTCTCTTACCTATAAGTATAATTCTGTTATCAGAATCAATATTAGAGTTAAGTATTGCTTCTGTAACAACAACATTATTTCCAGCTTGAACATTGGAGAATTGTATAAATTTAGCAATAACATCTCCGCCAGCTTTTACAACACTATTTTCATTTCCTTGAATACCAAGTTTAACCATAATATCACCCTTAGCTTCAAGATCACATTTACCAACTGTACCATGAACATCAATATTACCTTCAGCTTTTATTGAATAGTTATCATTAACACTTCCTTTAACTAATACACTTCCAATAAAGTTAATATTTCCTGTTTCAGGTCCAACATCTCCAGAAACTTCAAATATTGGTTCAACATTAAGTGATTTTCCTCTAAGAACTACTTGTCCGTTTATAGTAGATAATATATATTCACCATCATCAGACATTTCAACATTATCACCTAATACTTCTTTAATATCAATATCTTTTCCAGCCTTAGTTTCTATTTTAACACCAAGTACAGTTCTTCCTATCTCACCATCTGTAGCAGGAATTTTTTTAGCTAATTTTTGACCTTCTACAACGTTCTCAACTATACTTAAATCTTTATAGTCAATACTTTGATCTTCTCCAATATATTTAGGTATAACTTTTTTATTAACATTAACTAAATATTCTATTTTAGCATTTTGTCCGTTTACAGGAGGACGTCCTTCAGCAGATAATATAGGAATATTAAAAGTACCTTCTTCTAAACATTTAGTAACATTTTCTTCTTGGAATCCAAATGTAATACCGCAGTTTTCCATTATTTCTTTTACGTCCTGCAAATCCATTTCTCTTCCGCCTTTATTAGGCTTAGTTACAGTAACATAAGCACGCATTTTATCATCACTAATACTGTAACTTATCTTAGCATTATTTCCAGATCTGCTTATATCCCATTCAGCAATTTTTTCATATTTTCCTGTTTGTTCATGAAGCATTTTTTTAGCTAAATGTGAATCATATTCTTTAATACCTGCATCTATAAGTTTTTCCTCTACAATGGTCATATCCTCAATTCTCTTACCATCGGCTGTAGGAGGTACAACTTTTAAGAATACACCATCGCGTTTTACTCTAACAACTACATCTGTATCTTTATTGAATATAACTTTATTTTGTGAACTATCGCCAGATGTTCCAATAGTATAGTCTGCCCCTTGTCCCATACCTATATTAGATTTATCATAAGTGATATGAGTGTATCTAATTAAAAAAGGTTTAGCACCTATATTAAAAAATCCTTTACTTCCTTCTTCTAAAACTTTATAAGTTAATTCATAAATTGGACATTGGAATATAGCAGCAGCTTCCTGCATTCCGCGTTCCAAAGACTCCACTGACAATTCAACTGAACGAGTGTTCTTATTATTATAAACTTCTTTATAAAAATCGCTTTGCAATATTTTTCTTTTTAATTCATTCATACAAATCACCTATTTTATAATAATTGTTTTTTTATCTCTGAAAGACTATATCTTAACTGCTGTATAGCTTTGGTATGCAATTGAGATATTCTGCTTTCAGAAACCTCTAAAACCTTACCAATTTCCTTTAATGTAAGATCATCGTAATAATATAATATAAGTACTTGCTTTTCCTTTTCTGGAAGTTCTTTTAAAGCAGCTACTATTTTATTTTTAACATCTTCTCTCTCTGCTAAATATTCAGGGTTAGTTTTATCATTAGATTTTAATGTATCTATCACAGATATTTCATCAGAATCATCACCTACATACCAAACATCACTTAAAGATGTAGGTGAAGCCTCTATATATCTTTTCATAGTTTCATTATATTTGCTAATAGGTATTCCAAGCATATCAGCTATCTCCTGCGGTTTAATATTTCTGCTTAGTCTTGCCTCTAATATTTCTCTAGCTTTTTCTATTTCCTTTACATCTTTACGTATAGATCTGGGAAGATAGTCTAATTTCCTAAGTTCATCATATATAGCACCTCTTATCCTAGTAACAGCATAAGTTTTAAATTTAATATCTCTATTAGGGTTATACTTATCAATAGCGTCCATAAGCCCAAAAGAACCAAAACCTACTAAATCCTGAAATTCAATATGCTTATGAGAACCCATATTAACAGATATTTTACTTGCCACATACTTTACTAATGGAGAATATTTAATAATTAAAGCCTCTCTGATATAAGGGGATTGAGTATTTTTAAACTCTTGCCAATATTCCTGTTCATTATCATTAGTAATATTTGGTATTTTATCTTTTTTATTCATCTTCATAATAATTCACTCTAGTTATTAATTTTTGCTATATATTTTATTTATTGCATCTTAATTGCATCATTTATTTATTGTCGCTTTTTTCATCTTTAGCTATCATTGTTCTAACAGCCTTAGCAACTTTTTCAGGATCTTCCTGTGCTTCTTTTACCATTTCTTCATTATCAATCTTCTTATCTGGAAACATAGTACTTTTTGTAGTGTAATTTGATGCTGATGATGTATTAGAACTTCCAAATACTATATCACCTATATCATCACCTGAACTATGATAATCTACTTTACTTTTTTTATCAACATTAACAGGTTTTGGAGCTCCTTTTCCTATATTTTCTATATTACTCAAATCCGGTGTAAATATAGGAGTATCATCATTTACTGCAGGAGCAGTATTATCATTATTAACCTCTCCTACAAAACCGCTATTATCATCTATAGCATTATAATCTATATCTGAATTGGAACTCATTGTTGATTCATCTATTACATCACCTAAATATTTTTTCAATATAATTCCAAGTACAAACAATATTACAAGTGTTAAAATAGCTGAAATTATTGCTTTCAAAATGGAAACATCAACTCTATTTTTAAAAGATATTGATAACAAAAGAGTTATAATAAATGATAAACCAGTTATAATAGCTCCTAATTTTCCAAAGTTAGAAGAAAAATGTTGTTTCACTTTTTCAAGTATATTATTCATAAATTACCTCTAATAAATATCAAAGTATTAAATTACTTTTTACTAACAAAAGATAGAAGTGATTCCATAAATCCGCCTAATCCTTTCACTTCTCTGTCATCATCATATTCCATATCAATAATTTTTTTAGCTATATTATATATAGACATAGATGCATGGCATTTATTATCATATTGATAAAAAGGAAGCTGCTGAGAAACAGCGTAAGGAATTGTTTTATCTTCAAAAACATGTCCTAAATATTTAACATCCATATCTAAATACTTTTTACTTGTCATAATAATTTTATCGCCAACTTCTTTTCCTTCAGAAGCTTTTGTAACTCTATTAACTAATATTTTTATATCAGCATTAGCATCTTCAGGAGCAATAGATTTAATTACACCATAAGCATCAAGTATAGCAGTAAGTTCAGGAGTTGTAACAACTATACTTTCATCTGAAGAAAGAAGAAAATATAAAACTGTATCTGATATTCCTGCACCAGTATCTACTATGATAATATCAGCATCATTCAAAGAATCCATGCTGTTTACTAATTTAGTCAAAGCTCTACCAGAAAGATTTGCTAAAGAAGAAAAACCAGAAGCCCCTGCAATATATCTAATACCATAATCTGTTTCAAGTACAACTTCATGCAATTTCTTAACACCTTTTATAACATGATAAAGGTTATACTCAGGCATATTTCCAAGTATTACATTAACATTACCAAGTCCAAGATCTGCATCTATCAAAAGTACATTCTGACCTAATTGCTGCAATGCTATAGACAAGTTAATAGCTATGTTAGTTTTACCTACTCCACCTTTACCGCTGGCAATACTAATTATACGTTGGGGACGTCTGTCTTTAAGTCCCATCATCTTTCTTAATTCATCTGCTTGATCTTTCATAATATATCTTTTATTTCCTATAATTAATTATTTATTTTGAAGAACCAAATAAGCCTTCCATTATTTTATAACCATATTTTTTGGCTGTAGATATATCTTTAGGTACACCTTGACCATAAGTTATATAAGTAATAGGCAATTTCTTTCTAGTTATAGCACAAATTGAAGAAGCTAAATAATCTGTTTCATCAACTTTTGTTAATATGATACCTTTATAATTTGTTGGTTTGAAACCATTCATTATTTTTACAGCATCTTTATATTTAGCAGTGGCACTCATAACAAGCTGAATATCCATATCAAATCTTCCAACTGTTGTGAAATATTTTGACATAGCCACTATTTCTTCTGCACTTTTTGGAGAACGTCCCATAGTATCAATAAATAAAAGCGAAGAATTGTCAAGTTTTCTTATTTCAGCTCTTAAAGCTTCAGGAGTACTTGCACTTGTAAATGGTACTTTCATTATACTAGCATATCTTTGAAGCTGATCAACTGCCGCTATTCTGTAATTATCTATTGTAACAAATGAAACTTTCTTACCAGACTTCATATATTGAGCTGCTATTTTTGGTATAGTTGTAGTTTTGCCAACACCAGTAGGTCCAACAAATACTATTATTTTTTTCTTAGCACCTATTTCTATACCATTAGCAAGCATTAATTTATCTGAGAAATATTTCTCAACTTCTTCTCTAATTACATCTTTAGATTGGAAAAATCTTGCATTACTAGATGTAAGTAAATATTCTCTTAAATCTAATAAAACTTCTTCTGGGAATTCTCTATCTCTTAAATAATTGAAGCTCTCCTCCATACCATCAGCAATGTTCATATCAGAGCTTTCTTCATTATTTTCCTCATCATGTTCTTCATTATCAGGATTTTCAAAATAATCTCTAATGTTAGTTTTCTTTTCTCTTGTAAGATTATTTTCTTCTCTATACTCTTTTATTTCTTCAAGAGCATTATTTATTTCTTCATCTTCATATTCATGATTTACTAATGTATTTGTATTTCTGCTATTGTTATTATTACTTTGAGTTGTATTTGAAGCAGTATTATGATTTTTATTTATATTTGGGAAACTGCCTTCCAAATATTCTTTAACCATATCTCTTATCTGCTCTTGAACCATTTTCTTAACATTGTCATCAATAGCATTATTGTTTTTATTACTAGAACTATTTATATGATTAGGTATAACATTACTATTAAAACCACCCATATTATTATTGTTATTCATAGTATTCATAAAACTATTATTATTAGCAGAAAAATTGCTATAATTATTTATTGGAGAAAAACCATTATTTGATGAATAGTCAGACAACATCGAGCCTCTCATATTATTAAATGAGGAGCCAGCAAAATTTGAATTAGAATATGGATAATTATTAAAATGAGGTAAAGGACTAAAACCATCTGTATTAGTATTTCTTTCTCTAACAATTTCTCTCTTTTCTTCAGTATAAGAATTAGAATTATTAACTGTAGGTTCTAATGTTTCATTCATAATATCTTCACTAATGTTTTCTCTGATATTATTATCTCTAACATTATTATTTTCTCTAAAACTATCCCTTAAACTATCTCTGAAGTTATCTCTATTATCATCTTCAAATTTATCTGATGTAGGAACTGTTGTTGCTGCACTAGAAGAATTATTAGTTACTTTATTAGCATTTCTTTCTCTTGAAGCTTCTTTTAAAGCTTTAGTAACTGCAACTATTCTATCAGCCATTTCACTAGCATCAATTGTTTCAGTAGCATGTTTTTTCATCTCTATTCTATCGCTTAGAAGTTTATTTCTATGCATTTCATCATCATCTTCTTCTTCACTAGAATATGAAGTTTTTTCTTCCGATGCATTATTTTTTCTATCGTATATAGAGTTATTAAGCATTATTCTAAGTTCATGTTCAGTTTTCATACCTAAACCTAAAAAACCGCCTACTTTAACATCTTTACTGGTCAAGATAACAAAATTTCCGCCATACTCAACCCTAGCTTTAGCAAAAGCATCAGTCTTATCCTTCCCTCTAATAGTACGTATATCTACCATTTTATTTCTCCTCTAATCATCTTAAAACTCCCTAAATAATCACCTAATTAATATTGCTCTAAAATACCGATAGAAACTTCAAACTCTTTCTTTGTCATACCAAAAATATTCTTCCTTTTGCTTTCTCTAACGCTAATGATAAAATAGCTTTCGCCGTATTTGTCTCTAGCTTGTTTCTCAATTTCTTCTCTGTTTTTTCCAAAGATTTTAATTGTCTTCATAGTTTAACTCCATAATTTATTTACATCTTAAAAAATTGCTCCATTTACGGGCATTATAATTTCCAATTTAATTATTTAATACTAGCAATTCCTTGTACATTATATCCTTGTGCTATCTCTGTTGTAGCAATAACTTTATACTTACCAACATTCTTAGCTATAAACTGATATAGAGGTCTTCTTATAATAGGAGAAGTCAAAAATACTATATCATCAACTCCTGAATCACTAACAAGTTTAACAGCATCTTTTATATTCTTAATTAAGTTCTGCATACTTTCAAAACTCATAGCTATCATTTGAGAACCCTGTAAATTACCTGTATTAGCAAGGTTCTGTGCTATATTATTTTGTAATTGCTGACTTAAAGTAATAACTCTAATATTTCTATCCTGATCTGCAACCATTTGAGATATTTGTGAAGCTAATCTGCTTCTTACCAATTCTGTAGCCTGTTCACTTCCCATAATAGATATAGCATCAGCAACACCTTCTAATATTGCAACACTATTTCTAATAGGTACTTCCTCTTGAAGAAGATTCTGTAATACTTTTTGTATATATCCAAGAGGACTTTCATTATGAGGCTTAGCTGCAAGTACTTCTGATACAAGTGCTTTATGATCATCTTTAATAAGATCAAGCATATTCTGTACTTCTTCACGTCCGATAAGAAGATTAGCATTTCTTTTAATAGTTTCACTGAAGTGAGTAGCTATAACTGATGTAGGCTGGAATAACATAAAGCCTTTTTTCTCAGCCATATCCTTTTCATCAACTTTAATCCAATAAGCAGGAAGTCCGAATGCTGGTTCTCTTACTCTTTCACAATCTGGAGTAGGGCCATCTGGAGAATTAGCGTTCAAAGCTAAAAGCATATTAGGACGAACGAATCCTTTAGCCATTTCAGTACCATTTATACTAACAGTATATTCATCTGGTTCTATTACACTATTATCCACAATACGTACCGGAGGAACAACTAAACCAACCTCCAAAGCAAGCTCTCTACGTATCTGACTTATTCTATTGATTAAATCCCCTCCTTCAGATTCTAATGCCAAAGGTATAAGAGAGGCACCAACAGAAAGTTCTATCTTTTCAACTTTCAAGAAAGGAGTAACATCTAAAGGACCTTGATGAACCTGCTCTCCGGCATCAGCCTTTGTACCATCTTCATTAAGTCCAAGTTCTTGCTGCTCTTTTCTTAAAGCATATCCAGCTAAAAATAATGCTAATGATATAACAAATAAAGCCAATTTTGGGAAGCCTGGTAAAAGCATTAAGAAGAATGCGAAACCAGCACCAATAAATAAGTTTTTAGGTTTAGCAAAAATTTGTACAGCAATTTGAGTAGACAAATTATCTTCGCTGCTGCTTCTAGTTACTAATAAACCTGTAGCAAAACTCATAAAGAATGAAGGAATCTGACTTACCAAACCATCACCTACAGTAAAACGAGTATAAGCATTAACTGCCTGAGCAAATGGTTCGCCTCTCATTGTCATACCAATGATGAGTCCGCCTACTATGTTTATAACAGTAATTATAATACCTGCTATAACGTCACCTTGCACGAATTTTGAAGCACCGTCCATAGTACCATAAAAATCACTTTCACCTCTGATTTTCTTTCTTTTTTCTTCTGCTTCTTTATCTGTTATAGCACCAGCTTGAAGTTCGCTTTCAACTGCCATCATTTTTGAAGGCATACTATCTAATGCGAATCTTGCTGCTACTTCTGATACTCTTGTAGCACCTTTAGTAATTACAACAAATTGTACTATTATAAGAATTATAAATATTACAACACCTACAACTATATTACCGCCTACTACGAAATCAGCGAATGAAGTAATAACCTTACCATTAAAGTTAGTTCCTTCAGTAAGAATTGCTCTAGTTGTAGATACGTTCAAAGCAAGTCTGAATGCTGTCATTACAAGCAATACAGAAGGGAATACACTAAAATCATTGGCACTCTTTATACTAAGTACCATAAGTAATATCAATAATGATACGATTATATTTACTATAAGCAAAAAATCTAAAATTATTGCTGGTAATGGTATAATAAGCATCATTATTACCATAACTGCACCAACAGCAAACATTATGTCACTATGCCTGCTAAGATTGCTAGGTAATTTTATTGAATCTAAAATTGATTTATCACCATTCATTGTTGCCACTTTTTATTCCTCCTATATAGCCCTTGCCATTTTTTCATTACGTATTCTATACACTTCGCCAAGTATTCTTGAAACAACATGAAATAGTTTTTCTGGTATATATTGTCCTATTTCAACATTAAAATATAATTCACGGGCTAAAGGTTTATTTTCTACTATTTGAACATCATTCTCTTTAGCTATCTCTTTTATTCTTAAAGCAATATGGTCTGCTCCTTTTGCTGTTACTATTGGAGCATAATCTCCATTTTCATATTTCAAAGCAACTGCAAAGTGAGTAGGGTTTGTAATTACCACATCTGCCTCTGGAACCGCCTTAAGCATTGTTCTATTGACAATTTTTCTAGCCATATCTTGTAACTGGCTTTTTACCAATGGATCTCCTTCCATCTCTTTGAATTCTTCTTTCATTTCATGTTTTGTCATTTTCAAACTATTAATGTACTGCTTTTTTTGAAAGAAATAGTCAAAAGCAGATACTATTATCATAAATATTATTACCTTAGCTAACATATCTAAAACAATAAAAAAGAATAAATGCATAGCTTGAGGTAATTCCATATTAACCATATTAAATAATTGATCATGTTTGCCGTATATAGTTGAAAAAGTAAGAAAAGATATAACTACCATCTTGAATAAGATTTTGGCTAAGTTCATCAAGTTTTGGGAAGAAATAAACACCCTTTCTTTGAAGTTAGACCAAGTCGGAGCTATTCTTTTAAAATTTGGTTTTAACTTTTTAGTTGTAAATAAGAATTTAGTCTGTGCTAAATTAATACCTACCCCAACAACTAAAGCAACCAATAAAACTATTCCAGCAGTTTTAGCTATTAAAACAACTATTTCCAAAAACATATCAGGCAAAGATAAAATATTCATACTAGCATCAGCATTGGAAATTTTATTCAATATTCCAACAAAAAATTGAGATACTGTATTAATTAAATATGTTGTAAGCAAAGCTATTACAGCTATTGTAACAGCCAAAACAAGAGTTTGGTTTATCTCTGTAGAGTTTACAACACGTCCTTCTTCTTCTCTTGCCTTTCTTTTCTTTCTCTCAGTTGGAAGTTCTGTTCTTCCTTCATCTTCCGGAGAAGCAAATAATGTTAATACAAAGCCTTTTCCAGTAAGGCGTAAATATTTTCTATAAAGTCTAGCTTTAAATATAATCAACATTTCTAATAAGGAAGCTATCATATTTTTCATACAGTGCCTCCTGACAAGAAAGTTATTATATTATTAACATCTGATATTGTATATTCTAATATCTTCATAAAATTAGAAACAAGTGCTGGTATCAATATATAATAAGCTACTATACCAACTCCAATCTGCATTGGGAAACCTAACATCAAAATATTCATTTGTGGTGCAGCCTTTGCCAACAAACCTAAACTTAATGATAATAAGAATAAAGTAAGCATTATAGGTAAAGCTAATGAAAGAGATATAGAAAATAAAGAACTCATATAATATATCATTCTGTCTATAACTCCATTAAACGATGAAGTGAATACTGCTTTTGAAGCATCACTCAATACTGGCATAGCTTTAAAACTATAAAACAAAGTTCTAACTACCCAACTAGGCCCGTCAATAGCTATGAATATAAGTATAACTATCAAAGACTGAAGCTGCCCTAATACCGGAACTGTAACTTGAGATATAGGGTCAACAGTTTCAGATATACCAAATCCTATTTGTATTTCAAAAAAGTTAGCCATAACTTGATAAGCAGCAAATATAATAGACATTAAAAATCCTATCAAAATACCGATAAGAGCCTCATTAACAAGTGTCAAAAAGTACTCTACAAAAGTAGGTGCTGCCTGAACATTTATGTTAGCAACTAATGGAAATATAGTTGCTGTAGCTATAAAAGCAAGTCCCATTTTTATACTATTAGGAATAACATTAGATGAAAACAATGGTGCTACCATAAGTATAGCTATGAATCTTACCATAATGAGCAGGTAAATCTGGAAAAAATTTACAAAATTATCCATTTATTATTCCTAAATCAATACACTCTTATCTTGCTATGCTTGGAAGTATGCTAAACAATCTAACTGTAAAAGCACTTGTATAATTTAACATCCAAGAAGCTAACATATATATAACTGCCAACATCGCTATCATCTTAGGTACAAAAGTTAATGTTTGTTCCTGAATACTTGTAGTAGCTTGAAGTATAGAAATAATCAAACCAACAATTATAGAAACCCCTAAAACTGGTGCTGAAAGCAACATGAAAACCCATAAAGTTTCCTGCACCAAAACAATAATCGAAGTATCGCTCATAACATTTCCCTTAAACTATATTAACTATATAAAGCAGCTCTAAAAATCCATTATTATATTATCATTACATCATTGAAAACTTTGTACTATTTGAAGTATCAAAAGTTTCCAACCATCAACCGCTACAAACAAAATTATTTTAAGCGGCAATGATATCATAATAGGCGGCAGCATTATCATACCCATTGCCATAAGTATTGAAGCAACCACCAAGTCTATAACAATAAATGGTATAAACAAATATATCCCCATTTTAAATGCTATAGTAAGTTCATTTATAATAAATGCCGGTATAACTACTATAGTAGGAATTCTATTTAAATCCTCTACTGTTTGAATTTCTCTAAGTCTTATATCAGTATTACTTATACTTAAGAACAAATCCAAACTTTTCATACCATTTTCACCTCTTAAAGAGTTGAACATAAACATTCTTATAGGCTGTATTCCTCTACTATATAATTCATTGACACCTATACTGCCATTCAAATATGGCTGAAGTGCCTCATTATTAACTTGCGATAGAGTCGGCATCATTATGAAGAAGGTCAAGAACAAAGACAACCCCATTATTAATGCCCTTGGAGGGGTTTCCTGTAAAGATAATGCCCTTTGAACAAAACTTAATACTATGGAAACTCTTATAAAACTTGTTGTCATTATTATAATAGAAGGAGACAACGACAATATTGTTAAAAGAAATAATATCTGAAGTCCTAAACTTACTTGCTGAGGAGTTTGAGCTTGAGTAACATTTAACCCTATTGTAGGTATTGGTATTTGGGTATTATCTTGAGCGTAAGCTACAACTGGCATAAGTAAACATAATACCAAAAACACCATAAGAAACTTTCGCATTTGAGAACTCCAACTTTATAAATTTTTTTCCTAATCTTTTTTCTTTCAAAAACGATAATGTTTTATAACTTGCTTAAAGTTAACATATTATTCTAAAATAGTCAAGTATTATGTTAACTAATTTACACTCAATTAATAAAATTTAAATCTTATAATAAAACCCAAATCACATTTACAGCAACAATACACTATATAAAAATTTTATTTATAGTATATTTTTCAAACAAAAAGCCCCATAATATAACAATTATAATAAACTCCATTTATATAGAAGAACTTCTTTATTTCTCCTTCTACTTCAAAACCTTCTTTTTTATACAATTTTAAAGCCCTTTCATTATCAGTCCTTACAGTTAATTCTATTTTTTCTATAGAATTTACTCTGCAATAGTTAATAGCATGTTCAAGTAATTTTGTACCTATGCCATTAGACCAATAATCTTTTAAAACTGTTATACCTAAATCAACTCTATGTTTTACTCTTTTCTTATTTAAGCCTTTTATACTGCATATACCGACGATTTTTTTGTCAATTTCGTACAAAAACATCTTTTCTAGCCTTAAATGCTGTATATTTTGTAAAAATTCCTCCTCTTTCTTTACATCTAAAAGCCTTTCATCAGAACCAGACATTAAAAAATCTGTTTCATCTGACATTTTCTTAATGTAATCTATAACGTTTTTAGCATCTTCTATATGTGCTTCTCTTATATTATTACTCATAGATAACACCTATAAATATATTATCGGATTTTATTATGTAAACTGTAATATGATAACTTATTTTTCCTTTTTTGCAATTTATTTTTCATAGTTTTTATATTTTTTTATTATACATTTTACACTATAATTGTTATATTAGTTATATATAGTTAATAAATGCCGAAAGGATATTAATATAATAATGAAAAAAGTGATATTTATAATATTTATAGTATGTTCTGCTACCCTATTTTCTAAGCAGAATTTAATTAATAATATAGATATTACTGAAAGAATTTTGGACGGAAAAATATATACATTAAATAATTTTGGCAAAAACACAATAAACATAATGTTTAATAGGAATAAAATAAGTGGAAAATCTACTATTAATACTTATGAAGCTATTTTCGATATAGAAGATACTAAAATAAAAATTTCAGATATCGAAGCTACAAAAATGAAAGGTCCAAATAATTTAATGAAAGATGAAAATGAATATTTTGAGCTTCTTGCTAATGCTGAAGATATAAATATAAAAGGTGATATATTAACAATAAAAACTAAAGATAATAAAGAATTAATATTTAAAGAACAAGCTGAGTTATCACCAAATTATTTAAAAGGTAAAGAATTTATACTAAAAAATGCATTTAATGATTTAAATATAACTATTGGTTTTACCAAAAATTATATATATGGTTATAATGATATAGACAAATATTTTTCATCTTATACAATAACTGATGATAAAATATTTATAAAAAATATTAAACATGTGGAGAGTACTGAAAAAGAAGCTAATGGAAAGTATATAGAATTATTTTCTAATATACGTAAAATTTCATTAGAAAATGACGAACTTATTTTAATAACAAAAGATAAAGAAAAATTAATTTATAAGATGAAGTTTTAATGTTTATTTTTATTTGATATAGCAATTATTCATTATTATCAGACTCCTAACACTATTATTGATGGGCTTGTGATTTTCCTTAATCATAAGCCCATTGTTATATTATGTAAGATTTATACAAAAAGAAAAATATATATTTTAATTTTTTATTAAAAGGAAAAAACATGAAAAAAACACTATTATTATTACTATTATTATCAACTACAATATTTTTACTGTCCTGCTCTCAAAAAGAGTCAAAGCAAAACAATATTTTTGAAAGCATAAATGGCAGAGAATATTATTTAACAAGCAATCCAAAAATAACTATTGGATTTGAAAACAGTAACGTTTATGGAAATGCTAGTATTAACAGATATTTCACATCATTTTCTGTAAGCAATAATCAAATAATTATAGGAACAAATATAGGAGCTACTTTAATGGCTGGAAATGAAGAGGATATGAAAAATGAACAGGCTTTTTTAAGCGATTTAGGAAAAGTTAATTCTGTATCAGTAAATAATGATGAATTAACTTTAAAAACATCAGAAAATAAAGAATTAGTATTCAAACAAAGAGCATTAACAATAGAGGATCTATATCAAAGAGAATTTGTGCTTGAAAATAAATACCCTGAAATGAATATCACTCTTACTTTCGATACAAATAAAATATACGGATATTCTGGTGTTAATAGATATTTTGCCGGATATACTTTAACAAATGAAAATAACATAGTAATAGGTGCTTTAGGTTCTACTATGATGGCTGGACCTGAAGCGAATATGAAAGCTGAACAAGAATTCTCAAAATTACTTTCTGAAGCTTCTAATATATCTTTATCTGCTACTAATTTAGAAATAACAACAAAATCCGGAGAAAAATTAATATTCAAAGATAATTCTATTTCTGAAAACAAATTACTAGGAAAAACATTCATATTACATAATTTATATCAATATCCTAATATAAAAATAACTATGTCTTTCTATGGTGAAAATAATCAAGTAAATGGTTTTGCTGGAGTTAATAATTACAGAACTTCTTACAGCAACATCAATGGAAATGAAGTTAAATTTAATATGCTTGCTACTACTAAAATGGCTGGCCCTGAAGAAAATATGAAAGCTGAAGCAGCATTCTCATCATATATAGAAAATGCTAAATACATGTACTTAAAAGGTAAAGAATTATATATAATAACTAAAGATTCTACAATATTAAAATTCATAGAAGATTATTTCGATGCAAAAACATTGGCTGGAAAACAATTCAAATTATCAAATATGTTTGAAGGTACAGAAATAACTTTATCTATAAACAATAATTCATTTGTAGGAAAATCTGGAGTTAATAACTATAATATACCTGTTGAAATACAAGACGGTAATATAAAAATGAGTAAAACTGGAATATCTACATTAATGGCTGGACCTGAAGCAGATATGAAAGCTGAAGATGAATATTTAGATCTTCTTAATAAAGCAGTTTATATATCATATAACGATAATACTTTATGCATAAAAACATCTGATGATAAAATATTATTATTTAATATGATAAATTAATTTTACAGTTTTTATTTAATTATGTTATATATAGTATAGCTACAAACGTCATTTGTTGCGCTCTTAAGATATATATACAAACCCATTACTTTTTCACTCTATGAAGTCTCGATTTCATAGAGTGTTTTTATATATATTATAGAAAAAACATGTTGATTAATTGAATAATTATCTGTATAATATCTGATAAAAAATATATATTTAGGATTAGTAAATTGAAACTTTTAAAAAAAATCTGGGCTAATTATAATAAAATAAATATAGAACAATTTCAAAAATTTTATATAGTACTAATATCAATAATGTTTTTAGCAACAACAGTAGTACTTTCAATTTTAGTTTCTGATATAGTAATTCAGCCGGATGTTCAGGCTGTAGAATTATACAAACCTACTATACCTACAAAAATTTATGATATCAAAGGTGAAGTAATATCAGAATTTTTTACTGAACAAAGAGCATTAGTTGAATATAAAGATTTACCTCCTCAATTAATACAAGCTATAATATCTATGGAAGATAATAATTTTATGAAACACTTCGGAATAGATATATTTGGTATATTCAGAGGCACTATAGGTAATATATTAACAGGAAGGAGAGCAAGAGGAGCTAGTACATTAACTCAGCAGGTAGCAAGAAATATAGTATTGAAATCAACTGAAAGAACCATAATGAGAAAATTAAAAGAGATATGGGTTACTTTCCAAATAGAAAAAAGGCTTACAAAAGAAGAAATAGTAACTTTATATTTCAATCAAATATATTTCGGACACTCAGTTTATGGAGTACAAGCTGCAAGCAGATTTTATTTTAATAAAGATGTTCAAAATTTAGATTTAGCAGAATGTGCAATGCTAGCTACATTACCTCCTGCACCAAATGCTTACTCCCCTATCAATAATCCTAATATATCAATAGCAAGACATAAAGTTGTATTAAACAGAATGGCTGATTTAAAATTCATTACAAGAGATGAAGCTGATAAAGCACATAAAGAATTCTGGGAAACATATACTGGAAAAATAGGAAGAAGAGGTTCTACTGCTTATAGTGCTTCTATAGACAGAGCACCTTATGTTACAGAATATGTAAGAAGACAATTAGTTAATAGATATGGCGAAAAAGCATTAAAAGAAGACGGATTAAAAATATATACTACAATAGATATAGAAAAACAAGAAGCCGCACAAAAATTATTAACAGAAGCACTCACAGAATACAACAATAAATATGAAGGCGGATCTATGGATATAGTTAATATATACAATAGAGAAACTATAGACAAAGTAAAAATGCTTTCTATATTATTTAATTTACCGGAAAACAGTGCTTACAATAAATTTAATATTGCTGTAAGAGATACTTTAAATAAATACACAACTTTACCATTGGCATTAATGTCAGATATATTCGGAATGGAAGAAGTAAATGACATAACAATGGAAGTAATGAAAGCTGATGAGGCAGAACTTTCAAGACAAATAGAAGGTGCATTAGTATCAATAGATCCTAGAAACGGATATATTGTTTCTATGGTTGGAGGTTCCGGATTTACTGCAAGAAACCAATTTAACAGAGCAACTCAGGCAAGAAGACAAGCAGGAAGTGCATTCAAACCATTTGTATATGCTGCTTCTATGGATGTAAGTAACTATAGCCCATCAACTATTGTAAGCGATGCTCCTATTGGTTTTGTACCGGAAGAAGGTGAAGATGGTGAAGTTTGGATACCTAAAAACTATTCAGGAAACTTCAAAGGTGATGTAAGTTTAAGATATGCATTATCTGCTTCATTAAATATAGCTACTGTAAATGTTCTCAATTATGTTGGTATTACAAATGCTATAAGATATGTAGAACCAATATTCAAAGCTGAACCAGATTCTGATAAATCAAAAAGAATGTTTAACCCTGATTTAACATTAGGTCTTGGAACAGGATTATTCACTCCATTAGAACTTACAACTGGTTTTGCTGAATTTGCTAATGAAGGAAAAGAAGTTAATCCTATACTTATAAGATATGTTACAGACAGATACGGAATAGTAATGGATAACTTTGAACAAAACTTAAAGAAAAAAGTAACATTAAGAGGCGGTCCTAAACAAGTTATAAGTAAAGAAGCCGCTTATCTAATAAGTGATATATTATTAGGAGTATTAAGAGGAGGTACTGCCACAAGTGCTATGTACGAAGCAGGATTTACTAGAAAAGGTGCCGGAAAAACTGGTACTTCAAATGACTGGAAAGATGCTTGGTTTGTAGGATATACTCCGGAACTTGCAACTGGTATATGGATAGGATTCGACTCATTCAAATATTCTCTTGGAAACAATCAGGTTGGCGGTAGAGTTGCTGCTCCTATTTGGGGTAAATATATGGTTGCTGCTTTGAAAGATGTTAAACCTACTTGGTATGACAGACCAGAAAATGTAGTAAGTATGCAGGTTTGTGCTATAAGCGGTAAGCTTCCAGGCCCATCTTGTTATTCATTCCAAACAGATTTATTTATTAAAGATAAGATACCTACAGAAACTTGTGATGTATGTTCTCATTATTTGGAAGATTCAAATGAGCTTGACAGTATAATAGACTCATTCCTTAATTATTAATTAGGAAATATAGATGGATAAAAAAAGTATTGTTGATATAAACTCTAATGTGCTAAGATACAAAAATATATTAGCCATTCCGTCTATACATTCAAGAGTATATTTTTCTCTTGCCGTTAGAGAAGCTTTTGAAAAGTTCAAACCAGATATCGTTGCAATAGAACACCCAGCAAATTTTGCAGATTCATTGCGTGAAGCTGTAAGCAGACTTCCTTTTGTAAGTTTAATAATAAGAGAAATAAATGACGAAGCTGTTTATATTCCTATAGATCCATGCGATTCTATAATAGAGGCTGTAAGACTTGCTATTGATGAAGAAATACCTTTTTTTCCTATTGATAAAGATATTACTTCAATCAATTCAAATTCTCATTATCTTATGCCTGATGATCATGTAATGAAAAGTATTGGACTTGAAAAATTCTATAATGAAATAAAAGAAAATTATATTTTTTATAAAGATGATACTGATGAAGAAAGAGAAATATTTATGTCTAAGTATCTTCATGAATTATCTAAAAAATATAATAAAATACTTTTAGTTATAGGAATGTCACATTGGGAAAATATGGTTTCTATTCTAAAAAAATTAGATGATGAAAAATTAAAAAAAGAAATAAAGGATTTCAACTCCGATGAAGAAGATGAATACGGAGAACCTAAAATATATAATGTACATAAAGAATCTTTAAATAAAATGCTTGGAGAATTTCCATTCACTACTTATATGTATGAATTATACAGAAATGGAGAATTAGAAAATTTTGACAAGATATCTATAATAGAAACAATTTTCAAAGAAGCAAAGATGAGATATAAACTTCCTATATCATTACTTCAGCAGAAAAATATGATGAAGTATTTAAGGAATTTATGTTTAATAGATAATTATATAATACCTGATTATATAGATATGCTCACAGCAGCAAAATGCATGATAAACAATGATTATGCATTAGAAGTAATGGAAGGTTTAGAATACTATCCTCATTATACTGAAGAAGATGAAAACTACCCTACTATAAAATTAAACAGAGATCCTAGCACAAATGGTATGGAAGGATTATTAAAAGATAAAAAAATCAAACTCCATAAATATGATAATGTATGGAGAACATCTTTCAAAAAAGTTCATGTTACAACACGTCCTAGTGAAAAGTATGAGGGAGAATGGGAAGATGTTTGGAATAAAAGAACCAATTTACTTTCCCATATACCTGAAGATATACTAATGGAAAAGCATATGAATATATTAAGAGATAAAATAAGAAATATGCTTACAGAAGACAAGGCAAAAATAGAACCTTTTACCGTTAGTATAAAAGACGGAATTGACATGCGTGAAACTATAAGAAATTACTATAAAAATGAAATATATGTCAAAGAGATTCCAAAAATAAAAGGAAATATAGGACACATGGTTGTAATATTCGATGATGAGCATGATGAAGATTATGATTGGAATATAGTATGGTATAGTGAAGCTCATGACGACAGCGATTTAATATTATACTCTACAGAACCGGGAAATACTCTTGTAGGCCCCGGAATATCTAAATGCTATTTTGGAGGTTATGCATCCTTAATGCCTCCTCAAGCTCCGCATGATGTATGGAGAATATATCCGAAGCTAAAAAAAGAAGGCATAGTAAGAAATTATGCTGATTTACTTCTTTATACAGCAATAATATATTCAGTTGATAAATATTTAGGTTATGTTGCTCCTACTCCGCCGTCAAGCATATTAAAAGAATTTGCCAAACAACATTCTGTTGAAATAGTTTATGTACCTCTCACAACATTTTCAAGCGAAACTCTAAGAAAGTTAAGACATTTCCATGTATTGGGCAACAAAAGACTAAGAAAGATAGCAGACGATTATATAATTTAAAATTCATTACTTTTGAATTGTATAGAGAATAAATTAAGTTGTATTAATATGCTATATTGATACACAATACAAATTTATAGTATTATTTTTATACATAATATAATTTTTCATATATAAAATTTATACAATAATTATATTTACAATATTACCAAAAATAACTATACATAAAATAAATGTATAAAAACAAAACATTTCAAGCTATTTATTTGGCACATTTCTTGCATATATAATAGTGTACAGCAATTAAATGCTGAAACCAAATTATTTAATTAAAACTTAAATAATTAATTTATAAAGGAGTTAGGCGGTTTTAAACCGTTAATTAATTAGAATATGGATTATAATAAATATACAATAAAAGCCCAAGAGGCAGTAAATGAAGCTGCTAATATAGCTAATGGTGAAGACCATAATGAAATAAAAAGCGAACATTTACTTTTAGCATTATTAAAACAAGAGGACGGACTTATTCAGCCATTAGTAGAAAGAATAGGCGTACCTATAAATACATTAATAGATAAAACTCAAAGATTAGTTGATGAAAACGTAAAAGTTACAGGTGAAAATGTACAGTTACATCTATCTACTAATGCCGGTAAAGTTTTAGCAAAAGCAGAAAAAGAAGCAAATGCTTTGAAAGATCAATATGTATCTACAGAGCATATATTCTTAGCACTTGTTGAAGCAGACAACAAAGCAGGCGATATGCTTAGAAAAAGCGGAATAAGTAAGAAAGAAGTTTTAACTGCATTAAAAGACTTAAGAAAAGGTCAAAGCGTTAATAGCCAAGATCCAGAAGCTAAAATGCAGGCACTAGATAAATATTGCCGCGATTTGACTTCATTAGCAGAGGCTGAAAAAATTGACCCTGTTATAGGACGTGATGAAGAAATAAGACGTGTTATGCAGGTATTGTCAAGAAGAACAAAAAACAACCCTGTACTTATAGGTGAGCCTGGTGTTGGTAAGACTGCTATTGTTGAAGGACTTGCAAGAAGAATAGTTTCTCAAGATGTACCGGACGGACTTAAAAACAAAAGATTATTAGCTTTGGATTTAGGTGCATTAGTAGCTGGTGCTAAATTTAGAGGAGAGTTTGAAGAGAGATTAAAAGCTGTTATTACAGAGATAGAAAAATCTGAAGGTAACATAATATTATTTATAGATGAGCTTCATACTCTTGTAGGAGCTGGTGCCACTGAAGGTGCAATGGATGCATCTAACCTCTTAAAACCTGCATTGGCAAGAGGTGAATTGAGGGCAATAGGTGCAACTACTTTAGATGAATATAGAAAATATATTGAAAAAGATAAAGCACTTGAAAGAAGATTCCAACAAGTTTATTGTAAAGAACCTAGCGTTGAAGATACTATTTCAATATTAAGAGGTTTAAAAGATAAATACGAAGTTCATCATGGTGTTAGAATAAAAGATGATGCATTAGTTGCTGCCGCTGTTTTATCTAACAGGTATATAACTAATAGATTCTTGCCTGATAAAGCTATTGACTTAGTAGATGAAGCTGCAAGCCAATTAAAAATAGAGATAGACAGTCAGCCTACAGAACTTGATAAAATTGAAAGAAAAATTTTACAGCTTAATATAGAAAAACAAGCTCTTTCAAAAGAAAATGATGCTGCTTCTAAAGAAAGATTAGAAAAACTTGAAAAAGAATTATCTGAACTTTCTGAAGAACGTAATGCTATGAAACTTCAATGGGATAATGAAAAAGGAAGAATTGAAGAAACAAGAAAATTAAAAGAAGAACTTGAAGCTTTAAATATAAAAGAAACTCAATATACAAGAGAAGGAAATTTAGCAAAAGCTGCTGAAATAAAATATGGTAAAATACCAGAATTACAGAAAAAATTAGAAGAAGCTACTAAAGCTATGGAAGAGGCTAAAAACTCTG
Organism: uncultured Brachyspira sp.; assembly: GCF_944390845.1. Classification (GTDB taxonomy): domain Bacteria; phylum Spirochaetota; class Brachyspiria; order Brachyspirales; family Brachyspiraceae; genus Brachyspira; species Brachyspira pulli. Next base: position 11,105 of record NZ_CALXRM010000030.1, on the reverse strand, counting down.
ATAAGAAAAGACTTTTAAGAGAAGAGATTTCTGAAGATGATATAGCTAGAGTAATATCTGTATGGACTGGAATACCTGTAAGTAAAATGCTTGCTAGTGAAAAACAAAAATACTTACAGCTTGAAGAAGTATTACATAAGAGAGTTGTAGGACAAGATGAGGCTATAACTTCAGTTGCTGATGCTATTAGAAGAAACAGAGCTGGACTTTCAGATGAAAATAAACCTCTTGGAAGTTTCTTGTTTATAGGACCTACTGGGGTTGGTAAAACAGAACTTGCTAAAACACTTGCTGATTTCTTATTTAGTGATGAGCATGCTTTAACAAGAATAGATATGAGTGAGTATATGGAGAAATTCTCTGTTACTAGACTTATAGGAGCCCCTCCAGGATATGTAGGTTATGATGAAGGAGGACAATTAACAGAAGCAGTTAGAAGAAGACCTTATTCTGTTATACTATTTGATGAGATAGAAAAAGCTCACCCTGATGTATTTAATGTTTTACTTCAGGTATTAGATGACGGAAGACTTACTGACGGACAAGGAAGAATAGTAGATTTCAAAAATGCTATTATCATAATGACAAGTAATTTAGGTTCTGATCTTATTCTTGAAGCTAATGATACTAATGATATCAAAGAGAAGATTCAGGAATTACTAAAAATGTCATTTAGACCAGAGTTCTTAAACAGAATAGATGAGATAATAACATTTACTAGACTTGACAAAAAATACATTGCTGAGATAGTAAGAAATCAAATAGCAAGAGTTGCTAACAGACTTAAAGACAGAAGAATAACTTTAGATGTAAGCAATGAAGTAATAGACTATATTGCTGATATTGGTTATGATCCTCAGTTTGGAGCAAGACCTCTAAAAAGAGCTATACAAACTTATATAGAAAATCCTTTAGCTAAAGAAATGCTATCAGGCAAATATTTAGAAGGTGATACTATAAGAGTTGTTAAATCAGAAAATGGTTTAGTTTTTGAAAAATAATATTTTAATTTAATTTCATAAAAAATAAAAGGCTTACTAATAAATGTATATTAGTAAGCCTTAAATTATTTTAAATAAATTATTAATTGTTTCTAAAGAATAAAGCAGCACAGCCTAAAACACCTGCATCATTACCTAAAGAAGCAGGTTTTATTTCAACATTATTAACCATCATTCTAAGGCCGTAATTTCTTACTCCTCTATTAATATGCTCTATCATCATATCAAAGTCCTTACAAAGACCTCCGCCTATAAGAACTAAATCTAAATCAAGCATATTTAAAGCCTGTGCTATAGACATACCTAAATAATAAGAACATTCTGCAATAGTTTCTTTTGCAAGAGCATCGCCTTTTTTAGCTGCATCAAATAAAGCCTTAGCCTTACCTTTATCTAATTCTTCATAAGTTAATGTAGTAGGAATTACACCTTTATGAATCTTTTGTTTAGCCATAGCAATAAAACCAGTAGCAGAAGCATAACGTTCAATACAACCGCTTGAACCGCAGTTACATTTATCACCATCAGGAACTACAAATACATGTCCGATTTCTCCGGCACCGCCTAAAGAACCAGTAAATAATTGTCCATTAAGTACAAATCCGCCTCCAACACCTGTTCCAAGTGTAACAAACATTACAGATTGATATGCTTTTTCTTTACCGCTTCCATATTTTGCTTCGCCTAAAGCAGCCATACTAGCATCGTTGGCAGTTTTTGTTGGCAAATTGAATTTATCTCCTATATCAGAAAATTTTAATCCCTTAAGACCTGGTATATTTTCAGCTCCTCCCATGTGAAGAGTTTCTCTGTTCATAACTCCCGGACAATCTATACCTAAACCTATAGCTTTATAATCATTAGGAATATTACTTTTTAATTTTTCCACAAAACCGGCAATAACTTTTTTATGTTCCTCTGTAGTATGTTTAGGATCAACATCAAAATTATCCTTATATAAAATATTACCATTTTCTTCTATAACAGCACCTTTCATAGAAGTGCCGCCTATATCTATAGCTATAACTACATCTTTCATTTTTATACTCCTAATTATATTTATTATACTATTTTAGTACAATAATACAAATTGTCAAGAATAAATTAAATTAATAATAAAAATTATCTTTGAATACGTCCTGAAGCATCACCATTATACACAGTCATAACTTCATCAACAGTTACAACATTAAAATCACCTTCTATGGAATGTTTTAAACAGCTTGAGGCAGTTGCAAATTCAAGTGCTTCTCTGTCATCTTTGCCATTCAAAAAAGAATAAATTAGTCCTGCTGCAAAACTATCTCCTCCGCCTACTCTATCCACTATTTTTATCAAATATTCTTTTGAGAAATAATATTCACTTCCATTATAAAGCATACAAGACCATAAATTCTCGCTTGCTGAAATTGAACCTCTTAAAGTAATGCCTACTTTTTTTACTTTAAATCTATCAATTATTTCTCTAGCAACATCTTTATATCCTTCATGAGATAACTTTCCTTCTATAATATTAGTGTCTTTAGCTTTAATGCCAAATACCTTTTCAGCATCTTCTTCATTAGCAACACATATATCAACATAAGGCATTAATTTACTCATAGTTTCATTAGCCTCTTTTGAAGTCCATAATTTCTTTCTAAAATTTAAATCCAAACTAATAGTTAAATTTTTTTCTTTAGCCTTCTTACAAGCTTCTATACAAACTTCAGCAACATTTTTACCAAGTGCGGGAGTTATTCCAGTAAGGTGAAACCATTTAGCACCATTAAAAATTTTATCCCAATTAAAATCTTCTTTACTGCATTGAGATATTGAAGAATTAGCTCTGTCATATATTACTTTAGAACCTCTTTGACTTGCTCCTTTTTCAAGGAAATATATACCTATTCTATCTCCGCCTAAAACTATATTAGATACATCTACACCATAACGTCTTAATTCATTAATGCATGCTTGACCTATATCATTTTTAGGAAGTTTAGTAACAAATGAAGTATCAACACCAAAATTTGATAATGCAAAAGAAACATTAGCTTCTCCGCCACCGAATCTTGCATCAAAAGAATCTGTTTGTACAAATCTTAAATTTGAAGGTGGTGAAAGCCTTAACATTATTTCACCGAATGTAATAACTGAAGCCATAAAAAATCCTTTATCTTTCTTTAAAAGAATATTGTTAACATAACTTTATTAACATAATAATATATTATGTTAATAATTATTGCAATTATATTTAGCACAATTAAATAAAAATTAAAAATAAAAAACAGTATTTATAAAGTATTTTTTAGTATAAGAATAAGAACAAAAAAAGAGGAAGCTATATTGCTTCCTCTAAAAAAATTAATAATAAAAATTTATGATAATGATATTTTCTTATTTTCTTCAACAGATTCTAAAACTATACAATTTGCCCCAATAATAGCATTTTCACCTATTGTGGTATTGCCTCCGAATATTGAAGCATTAGCATATATTGTAACATAATCGCAAACTGTAGGGTGTCTTTTTTGTCCTTTTAGGCTTCTTCCATTAGTTAAAGATAAAGCTCCCAAAGTAACACCTTGATATATTTTTACATGATGACCAATAATAGTAGTTTCACCTATAACTATTCCTGTACCATGATCTATAAAGAAATAATCTCCTATAGTTGCACCAGGGTGAATATCTATACCAGTTTTTGAATGTGCAAATTCTGATATAGTTCTTGCTATTAAATATTCTTTTTGATTATAAAATATATGTGCTATTCTATAATGAAAAATAGCTCTAAATCCTGGATATGTAAAAACTATTTCATCATAAGACTTAGAAGCAGGATCTGATTGATAAAAGAATTCTAAATCCTTTTCAAGACTTAATGTAATATCATCAAGCTGTTCAACAAAATCTAATAAAGCAGAGTCATCACTAACTATTTTCATATAAAGTTTAGCTATGCTTTTTTTAACAATATCTCTGTTTTGAGTCTCTCTAAAAAAATTTGGAAATGCATAATCTCTAATAAGCTTTACAATTTCCCTAATATCTTTTTGATTTGGTAATTCACTAAAAGTTTTCAATTTCATAAATTAAGTCCTTAACTCCAAGAGTATCTCTCACCTGTATCTGGTAAAATACAAAGCATTTTTATCTTATTTTTTGAATCATTATCTAATTGCTTTGAATAATCAATTGCAGCATAAACACTAGCTCCTGAAGATATACCTACATATAAACCTTCATTGAAACATAATTCTCTAGCAGTATTTATAGCATTGTCATTTGATACATCTACAATTTTTTCTACAACTTTTAAATCTAAAATTTCTGGTACAAAATTAGCACCTAACCCCTGTATTTTATGAGGCCCTGATCTTCCTTTAGTTAAAAGAGGTGAAGCTTCTGGTTCTACACCAATAACTTTAGTATTTCTTTTATTATCCATAACATACTGTCCAATACCTGTTATTGTTCCGCCTGTACCAATACCTGCAAATATATAAGCAAGATCTGGAATATCTCTAAATATCTCTGGGGCAGTAGTTAAATAATGTGCCATAACATTTGATTCGTTAACAAATTGACCTGGTATTACAGAATTAGGTATTTTTTTATTTAATTGATTTGCTCTTTCAACTGCCACATCCATTCCGCCGTCTACTAATTCTAATTTTGCACCATAATCTTTTATTAATTTTCTTCTTTCTTCAGACATAGAAGAAGGCATCACTATTATAACATTAAGCTTTAAATATCTTCCAATAGCAGCCATGGCAATACCAGTATTACCAGATGTAGGCTCTATTATAGTATAGCCTTCTTTTAATTTGCCGTCTTTAAATAAATCTAATATAATCTGTTTTACAGCCCTATCTTTTATAGAACCTGCTGGATTATTTCTTTCAAGTTTTCCATATAATTCTATATTATTATTTAAACCAAATTTAGATTCTATATTTTTTAATCTAACAATTGGAGTATTTCCTATCAAATCCAATATACTATTACATAACATATATAAATCTCCTAAAAAAATATTGTATCAATATATATTAATATTCTAATAAAAACAATATATAAAAATTAAAGTTTACTAATATCAACTTCTTCTTTACTTTTTACCTTTTTATATTTTATCCATCTTCTATTTGCTATATAATGCATAAATTGTATAAGTCTGATAAGAGCATCTTTAAAACTATCATCTGTTTTTGCCTTTTGAAGTCTTGCTATTTCAAATATGCATCTCTCTCCATCTATACTAAGCCATGCAGAAGTGGAAAGTTCATCAAATTCTATATCTTTATTAATTTTCTTTTTTAAAAGCCAAGCTGAAATTTTTGTTATAGGATTATTTGTTTCAAGTATAAGCAATACTCTGCCTTTTTCATTTATTTTCCAATTAGTGTGAATTATTTCCGGAACATAAAGTACAAAATTATGTTCATCTTTCTCTTTTAAAAAGTTATCCAGTATATTGTCATTTTTTTTACCCATATAATTTTCTCTCTCAAATAATATAGATATATTATACCAAAAAATAAAAAAATTACTATTAACAATATTACAAATATATATTATATATTAATTTTTTTTAAGTTATAAATATTTATTATATGAAAAATTGATAATGATTTATATAAAAGATAGTTAATTTTTAAAACTTAATTTTTTAGAATATATAAAAAATCATAATGCAATACTAAATTAAGTAAAGCATTATGATCTTTTATAAATTTATAAATACTATAAATTATTTTTTGTCTTTAGTAGTTGTATATTTGTATACCCAAGCACAGAATAAAGCAAATATAATGAAAGTTATTAAATTGCTTTGAGGTACAATTTTAGAACCAAAGTTAATAGCTATATTTAAAGCAGCCATTATACCTATAAATATACCAACTATAGCATCACCAGCAACTAAACCAGAAGCAAGCAATATACCTTTTTCTGTAGCTTCACTTTTTTCTTCCTCATTGTCTTTGAATTTCATTTCAACAAGTTTTCTAACAATACCGCCTATAAATATTGCAGTACTTAAAGTAATAGGTAAATATAGACCTAAAGCAACAGCAAGTATAGGAAGTTTAGCTATAGCACAGAATACAGCAACAGCAGCACCTATTATAACTAGAGTCCAAGGAAGCTGAGCAGTCATTATACCTTCAACTATAAGTTTCATCAAAGTAGCTTGAGGAGCTGGAACAGCATCGGAACCTATACCATAAGCTTTTTGCATAAGTATAACTGTAGCACCTGCACCTACAGAAGCAATACCTAATGCTATAAACATACCTAATTGTATTTTCTTAGGAGTTCCGCCTATTATGTATGTAGCTTTTAATGATTGAGCAACACCGCCAGCAACTGCAGTAGATACACAAACTATACCGCAAACTAAAAGAGACATTCTTATTCCTTCATCACCAACATTTCCAGTCAATTTAAATACTGTAGCAACAATTAAAAGTGTAGCTATAGTCATACCAGAAACAGGGTTGTTACTTGCTCCAATTACACCAACCATTCTAGCTGATACAACAGCAAAGAAGAAACAGAATATTACAGCTAATATACCGCCTATTATTCCGCCGCCAATGCTTGGTATAAGCCAAGTAGCTAAAAATCCAAATATAGCAGCAGCAATAAGCCATATAATAGGGGCATCTTGATTTATTCTATCTGTATTTTTAGCAGCATTATGATCTCCGCCAGCCATACCTGATAAAGATTTTTGGAAAGAACTAATAATTGTAGGCATAGATTTAGCTAAAGAAATAAATCCACCCATAGCAACAGCACCAGCACCAATATATCTTATATAGCTTCCCCAAACCTCTTGAGCAGACATTTCAGCAATAGGAACTGATGAAGGGAAAACAGCTACTGGTATAAAGTTACCAAAATATTTAATTAATGGAATAAGTCCAAGCCAAGCAACTATACCGCCTGCAAACATAAGAGATGAAGTTTCAAGACCGATAATAAAACCTACACCCAATAAAGAAGCTAATGTATCTATACCAAGCATAGTTTTTTCATAAGGCTTAATTATATAAGTAGCACTTTCTTTCCAGAAACCAAATCCGCCTGAAAATAATTTGTATAACATTCCTGTTGCTATACCTGTTATCATATATTTAAAACCTTTACCGCCTTCACTACCTATAACCAATACTTCTGATTGAGCCATAGCTTCAGGATAAATCAAAGAACCATGTTCTTCTACTATTAAATATTTTCTAACAGGTGTAATAAAATAACAGCCCATAAAACCGCCAACTATTGTAACAATGATAACGGTTAACATAGAAAGTCCCATTCCAAATAAAAGCAAAGCTGGAAGTATAAATATAATACCGCCGGCAATAGATTCACCAACAGCAGCTAAAGCAGCAGTGAAATTCGCTTCAAGAATATTATTTCTTTTAAAGAAAGCTTTGAATAAACCTGTAGCAAGTATAGCTCCTGGTATACCAGCTGATATTGTTAATCCTACTTTTAATCCTAAATATGTATTAGCAGCAGCAAAAAGTATAGCAAATAAAATACCTAGTATTATTGAATAACCTGTCATTTCCGGCATAACAACAGTTGATGGAATAAAAGGAACATAATCCTCACCTTTTATACCGCCATAGGCATCTTTAGATAACTTTCTAGCCTCTTTGTTTAAATCTGACATAATATTTCCTTAAAATTATTTTATAGTATTTTTCATAAATAACCAAAGTGTTTTTAATATATTGTCAAACACTAATTTTTTACATAATTAATTATTTTATATTGATAACTAGCTCTTTCAAAACTTTCCACATTCTATCAACTGAAGCTATGCTTAAATGTTCTTTTGGAGTATGAACGTCCCAAATATCTGGTCCCATACTAATCATATCAACATCTGGTAAAGGTTTCTTTAATATTCCACATTCCAAACCAGCATGTATAGCTTCTATTTTAGCATCTTTTCCAGTTATTTTTTTGTAAGCATTAAGAGCTATATCTTTTACTTTTGAATTAGCATCATATTCCCAAGCTGGATATTCGCTTGATCTTTTACAATTAGCATTTGTTCTTGCTGCAGCAATTTCTACTCTTGAAGCTATTTCATTTGAAGAGCTTGAAACAGAACTACGTATAGATATAGTGAAAGTTAATTTATTATTTTCTTCTTTCAAAATTCCATTATTAGCACTTGTTTGAACTAAGCCTTCTATATCTCTGCTCATATAAAGTACTCCATCTGGAGAAAGCATAATAAAGTCTATAACATTATTGCTTACTTCTTTAGTATAGCATTCCTTAACTGCATCAGCTTTTGAAACAGCTATTTTCATATCAGGATCTTCAACTCTGTATTCAGCTTTGATATTGTTAGCAATTACTTCAATAGCAGTTTTTACTTTATCAATATCTTTAGCAACTATTACAGCATCAGCACTTTTAGCAATAGCATTATGTTTAGCACCGCCTTCTATACAAGCAATATTAATATCATTTTTTACTGCATATAAGACTCTTCCTAATACTTTAATAGCATTAGCTCTTTGATTATTAATTTCTATACCAGAGTGTCCGCCTTTAAGTCCTGAAACTTCAATTTTTAATGCTTCATTACTGTTAGCTTCTTTTTTGATATCAAAATCAACTAAAGTGTTAAGTCCGCCTGCACAGCTTACTAAAAATACGCCTTCAACTTCTCCGTCTATATTAATAAGAGTTTTACCGTCTAAATGTTCGCCAGTAATAGCAGAAGCACCGTCCATACCTGTTTCTTCAGCAGTTGTAACTAATATTTCTAATGCTGGATGTGGTATATCTTTAGAATCAAGTAATGCAAGTCCCATTGCAACAGCAATTCCATCATCACCGCCTAAAGTAGTATCATTAGCTCTTAAAATATCACCTTCAACTATTAATTCTATAGGATCTTTTCTGAAATCATGTTTTGATTCTTTTGTTTTTTCACAAACCATATCCATGTGTCCCTGTATTATAACAGGTTTAACATTTTCATATCCGCTTGTAGCTTTCTTTTTGATAATTACATTGTTTTCTTTGTCTTGATAAACTTCTAAATTTCTGTCTTTAGCAAATTTTACTAAAAAATCACTAATTTCTTTTTCATGTCCAGATTCTCTAGGTATTTTGCTCATTTCACTAAACCATCTAAAAACTTCTTTAGAATCAAGATTATCAAAATTACTTAAATCCATACAAAAAACTCCTTAAAAATATTTATAAAATAATACATATATAAAAAACTAAAACAATGAACATTATTCATCATTTTAGTTTTAATACATATATAAATTATTTTTCATTATTCTCTAAATAAGCATAGAAAAATTTATGCTTACCCAAAGTATCAAATTGTACATCTTTTAAATTAGGATTAACAAGTACTGGCAAAGTATAAAAGTAAATAGGTATAATAGGCATTTCTGACATAAATAAATCTTCTGCCTTATGAAGTATAGGCATTCTAATATTATTATCGCCTGTAGAAGAAGCCTCTGCAAGTAATGCATCATATTTAGGATTATTATAACCTTCTACATTTTGAGCACTATGACTTAAGAACATACCTAAAAATGTCATAGGATCATCATAATCGCCTACCCATGCATTTCTAGCAACAACATAAGATTTATCTAAACGTGTTTGCTGAAATACTGCCCATTCTTCACTAGATATAGTACTGTCTATTCCTAAATTATTTTTCCACATCTGCTGAACTGCTTCGAATATAGAAGTATGTTCTCCAGGATTTGTTTTAAAATCTAATACTGGAAAACCTTGTCCATCTGGATATCCTGCTTCTGCCAATAATTTTTTAGCTTCTTCTATATTTTTTGTATAGTCTTCTGGTTTTACACTATAATAATCACCGCCGTTTGTTCTAAAACTTCCAGTAACATCTGATATTAAACCAGGAACTAAAGCAGCAGCTGGAATCTGTCCGCCTCTTGTAACCTGCTCTACTATATAATTTCTATCTATAGCTAAGGCTAATGCTTTACGAACTCTTACATCTTTTAATATTTCATTAGTATTGTTCAAGCTATAATAATAAACTGATAAATAAGGCTTTATTTGTAAAAATCCTTCCTCTTTTAAGGCATCCATATCCTGAGTAGGAACTCTGTCTGAAAAATATATAGAACCTTCTTTAATACCAGCTACTACTGCTGTAGGATTGTCCATTAATACAAATATTAATTTCTTAGGAACTATAGCAGAAACATTCCAATAATTAGTATTCACTTCCATAACTATTCTATCATCAATAGATCTCTCTGTCATTTTGAAAGGGCCATTACCTATATAAGTTTCAGGATTCATAGTCCAAGTATCTGGATTAGCTGATATAACATCTTCTCTTAAAGGGAAGTATACTGGATATGCCATAAGCTGATCAAAATATGGTATAGGTGCCTCTAAAGTTACTTCCAATGTATTATCATCTACTGCCTTTACACCTAATGAATCAACTGACATCTCACCAGCTGTTATTTTTTTAGCATTTTTTAAAGGCTCCATTTGGTAACTATAATTAGCTGCTGTTTTTGGATCAACTGCCCTTCTCCAGCTATAAACAAAATCATTAGCTGTTACAGGCTTACCATCTGACCATTTAGCATTGCTTCTAATATGAAACACATATTTACTTCCATTCTCGCTTATATCCCAGCTCTCAGCAACACCTCCAACTATTTTTCCTTCTTTATCTTTTGTGGCAAGTCCTTCAAATGCATGTATAATATACATACTTCCATCTATTGCCGAATTTAATGTAGGGTCTATGGTTTGAGGTTCTGGGCCTACATTAAGTCTTAAAACACCTTCTTCATATTTTGCTGATCCGCCGCATGAGATAACAAAAATGTAAACAAATATACAAAATAATATTTTTATAGATTTCATCATAAATAATTCCCCAACAATATTAATTGTTCTATTCTATCACAATATATATCTATAGTCAATAATAGTTTTGTATATATTTTGTTTAAGAGCCATAGATATTGCACATTTTTAGTTTAAAAAAAGAAGGTATTCCTTATAATTTAAATTGCTAGAAATAAAGCCAAAGGAATACCTATGAAACAG
>NZ_CALXRM010000029.1 GCF_944390845.1 uncultured Brachyspira sp. | reverse complement strand
TAAATTATGATACACCTATGTTATACTTTAAAAAACTAAGGAATACTTAATGCAATATGTCTGGCTCCTGTGCATATAAAAATAAATTCTACTTATTATATTAATTATTTTTTTATTATGTACAGTTAATAATTCTTGCAAAATTAAATATTGACCGCACGCAGAACAAAGTTAAATAGAAAAATTTATTTATAATTCAAATTTTTACTATATTCTTAATTTGGCCAAGCGTGCGTTAAAAAAATCTAAATTTTAAAAAAACTTGGGTGGGTGCTAAAATCTCTAATTAAAGCAGCAAATATAATATAAACCAAAATTCAAGATGGAGTAATAAGGATAAAAGGGCGGGGTATGTGAATAAAATATTTAAAGTATAAAAAAAGAAGTAAGAATATAATAACTATAAACTTACTTCTTTTTTATATTTTATTTTTATAATTTAATTAATTTACAACTGTATCATAATAGTTTACAATGTACCAATATTGTCCCATTTGTCTTAAAACGAAAGTTCTTTTTACAACAGGATCATATACATCACCAGTATCAGCATTGAAGTATCTGTGATGTAATCTTGTTTCTACTTCAGCTCTTGGTAAGCCATATTCTTCAATAATAGTTACTTTATCAATAGTATAATTTAATAATGTATAAGTAACAGCCGGTTCGTATTCATTTTTTATCATATTAAGTACGCTTGTATAATGTGCTTTTAATTTAGCATCTTTAGTAGACATTATATCTCTTTGAAGTTCTGCTACAAAAGCATTTCTTACTTGTCTGTCATAAGCTGATGCCAAATATTTTTTAAACTCATCAAATAAAGCTTTTCTATCTTCAGGTAGAGAAGTTCTATAGAGAATATCAAATCTTATAGCAAGTTCTCTTATATTGCTTGATTTATAAGCCATTTCCAAATTATTTAAGAAATTATTTCCAAAGTTAGTTCTAAGCATTTCGGCACTTATATTATCAGAGAATTGACTTCTTAAAAATGCTTCAAAACTCAATCTTCTAGCTTTTTGACGAACACCTGTATCTGTAAAATCTTCAAGATAAGTATTGCTGTAATTATTTCTGTAAGTTTCATAATATCTTTGGCTTATGCTTATCATAGAAGGCATATGCATATATTTGAAATAATTTGTCCAATCTTTATTTTTCATAGAGAATAAAGTATTTGATATAACAGTTGTAGGTGAAAATTGTTCTAATTCAGATACATTAGTTATAACATTATAATTAGCAGTGCTATTGTTTTGATTATAAGTTCTAACTCCATCTAATAGGAAATAAGCAGTATCTGCTTTCATAGAAAAATTATCACTTATTTCCGGCATAGGATTAAAACTACATTCTACTCTATATCTTCCTGTTTTATCGAAATAGAACCAATTATTCAAATCTACAAAATATGAAAAACTTTCTCCTTCATTCAAAGTTACAACTCTATCTTTAGAATTATCCAAAGTTCTTTCATTTTTATATTTCCAAAGTGTGTAATTATCTGAAGATACAACAGGATTATTATAATTATCATAAACTGTAAAGCTGTAATTATTAAAAGGATTTGCTGAGTTTGTGAAGCTTATTGTTCCTTTTTTAGCATATATTTTTATTTCCATAGTTATAGGTTCATTCAATCTATATCTATTCAAATCAAAATTCATGCTGATAACATAGCTTGATGGTGCTACTACATTATCATTAGGATAAACCCTTTTAATTTGATCTAGCATGATTGTATCTAAAAAATTGTCATTTTGAGCAAATATACTAGAAAAGCTCATTATAAATAAAAGTAATAATATTCTATGTTTCATACGTCATTACCTTAAAAAATACTACTATAGTTCTTTATCGGAAAAAATATAAAATAACATAAGAAAAATTATATTCATTTCTATACTATTATATAATTAAAAAAATAATGGAAAATATGTAAAATTATTTATTGTATATGATAAAACCTTTATAAATAAAAAACTAGACATTTAAGCTTAATGTGCTATTTACAAATCCCACCCTTTATCCTCATTAACTGTTTTTTACAATATAGCTCTATTTTCTTTTGGGCATTAATAGACATTATAGCACCCGCCCTAGATTTTTTTAAATTTATAGTGTTATATACCGCACGGTGAATAAAATTTAAAATGTTGTTTTATTTGAATTATAATTTTGATTATATTTGAAATTTAGCTAACCGTGCGTGTAAAAAGTTTTATTCTAATTCTTTGTTTATCTTTATCAAAGCACGCTCTATTATATAATGGTTAAAATCAATACTGTCTTTCATAGCTTCGTATAGTTTGAAAGAACTTATTATTGATTTATGCATTGTATCATCTTTAAAATCAAAACCTTCTGTTATCATTTTAATTGTTTTTTGCATAGTAATACCTAAAAACTCATTAACTTTACTTATAGTTAGTATTTTAGCATCGGATTCATCTAGTTTTGCAATAAGTTTATCTACTTTTCTGTTTTTTGATAAATCATTATTAATTGTGTGACATAAATTAATAGCATCATCAACATAAGGTTTTAATGATAATATTTTTTTATCTATTTTTATTAATCCATTTTTAATGCTGTCAAGTATTTTGGTTTTGTCTTCTGTATTTCTATCGTTTTTATCTATTTGTATATTAATATCATCAAATTTATCAATAAGTTCTTGTAATGTAATATTCTCCATAGCTTTTATTATAACACCGCCTTCTGTAGCATTGTAGAATTTTACATTTTTGTTGTTGGCACATTGAGATTCATACCAGTTTCTGTACATATCAAATCTTGAATCGGTGAATACACTCTCACCATAAACATTTTTTTCTTCTCTCAAATTTCCTGCAACAAGTACTTTATATATTCTGCTGTCATAAGAATCAAGCTTTCCTATTTCAGTAAAGAAATTTTCTTCATGATAGCTTCCTTTTATATGAGTTTGATGATTAGGGAAAGAGAGATCCAAACCTACCATTATTATTGGATTAGCTCCTATTCTTATAGCAAAATCATAAGCTGCGGTGGATACGCTTCCTCCCATAGTGATGTCGCCTCTATCTCCTAAAGGTTTCATAAAATATTTAGCTAGTGGGAATATAGAATCAATAAAGTATTCAGCTCCTTTGAATGATTCTATTGCTTCATGATCAACAGAAGATTCTGCTATTAATACGGTATCTTCAAAATGTATATTCCTGAAATATTTAGAGTTTTTCTTTTGAGGGTCTATTGTTATAACAAAATGTGGAGATATTCCATGCGATGATAAAGGCTTCATTGCAGTATCAACAGCTATTATAATCGCTTTATTCTTCATCTCTTTTAATTTTCTTATATTTTTTTCAAGTGAAGGGCCAGCTGATACTATAACTGCAGGTATGTTTTTATATTTATTGAAGAATTTATTAACACCATAATGTGTTGCTATTTCAACCACATTAGAGGCTATATTATAAGCCCAAAGTTTATCGAATCTTGAAATAGTATTTATATTTATTATTTTTTTATCCACTATAGATAATACTTTGGATTGATAATGCAATGCTTCCTCAGCAAATAGGGTAGCATAAGACCTAGTAATAAAAAATTTCACCTTTTTTGTTGTTGTCAATGATATAAATTTCTCTATATCCTCATCATCATTTCCGCCTATAAAGAAAGTTATTTTATTATTTTCTAATATAGTATCTAATTTGAAATTATCTATTAATGTATTAAAAAAATCTATAGAAGGTTCAATTACAGCAACTGGTATATGCAATTTTCTAACCGCATTAACTAAATAACCAGCTCCAATACCAAATACAAACACTAAATCCAGATCTTCATCATTTTCAATTTCTTTTATTAAAGTATTAGCTTCTTTTATAGGGTCATAAGCACTATGAAGAAGTATTTGTTTTCCGTTTTTTATGACTTTTCCAGATGGTTTTTGTGATTTTGTTTCTATAACTTCTAAAGTAATGTCTGACTGTTTAGAGTTTTCAAGCATATTGATAAAATTATATGGATATGCCTTGATATTTTTATTGATTGCTTCTAAATTGATTTTTCTAATTTCGTTCATAATATATTATAAATTTCTTCTTATATTTATTTTTTTCTTTTGTTATCGGCGAGTTATAAAAAGAGTTTAACTATTTGTAAAAATATATATTTATATAGATGTTTTTATGTTATATTAAGTATTTGTTTTGTAATTCTCTAACCATATCTATATACATATTTTTAGCTTTTTTATAATTTTTAGCTAACAGATCTTCATATATTACAGAAATAAAATCTTTATATATATTTTTGTATATGTTTTTACTATTATTGTTTTTATTAATACTTTCTACTATTTTTGGTGCTATATTATAATATTCTTTTATTAATTGAAGTCCGTCATAATCATTTATTAATATATTATCCCTGTATCTTCTAAACTCCATCAATTCATCACAGTCATCATTTTTTCCTAAAGATAAACATACTGCTGTGGTAATGAAACATTCAGAACTTGTTCCATATAAATGTTTACGTGCAATATCTCTATTGTGATATGCATCGTTATAATTAGGGTCTAATTCAATACATTTATCATAATCTTCAATAGCTTCAACACATCTTCCTAATTCAAGTTTAGCATTTCCTCTGTCATTATAGTAATATGCCGTATTATGATCTAACTCTATAGCTTTATCATAATCTTTAATAGCTTCTTCATATCTTCCTAGTTGTTTTTTAGAATCACCTCTGTTGCTATAATAATATGCATCATTAGGATTCAATTCTATAGCTTTATCATAATCTTTAATAGCTTCTTCATATCTTTTTAATTTATATTCAGCATTTCCTCTGTCATTATAGTAATATGCATTATTAGGATTTAATTCTATAGCCTTATTATAATCTTTAATAGCTTCTTCATATCTTTCTGATTCTAATTTAGCATATCCTCTGCTGTTATATGAATCTGAATTATTAGGGTCTAACTCTATAGCTTTATCATAATCTTTAATAGCTTCTTCATATCTTCCTAGTTGTTTTTTAGAATCACCTCTGTTGCTATAATAATATGCATCATTAGGATTCAATTCTATAGCTTTATCATAATCTTTAATAGCTTCTTCATATCTTCCTAATTTGTTTTTTGTATATCCTCTTTTATCATAGTAATACTCATGATTAGGATTCAATTCTATAGCTTTATCATAATCTTTAATAGCTTCTTCATATCTTTTTAATTTATATTCAGCATTTCCTCTGTCATTATAGTAATATGCATTATTAGGATTTAATTCTATAGCCTTATTATAATCTTTAATAGCTTCTTCATATCTTTCTGATTCTAATTTAGCATATCCTCTGCTGTTATATGAATCTGAATTATTAGGGTCTAACTCTATAGCTTTATCGTAATCCTTAATAGCTTCTTCATATCTTTCTGATTCTAATTTAGCATATCCTCTGCTGTTATATGAATCTGAAATAGCTTCTTCATATCTTTCTGATTCTAATTTAGCATTACCTCTGTTGTTATATAAATATGCATTATTAGGTTCTAGTTCTATAGCTTTATTGTAATATTCAATTGATTCTTCGTATCTCTTTTCATTATATAATTTTTTGGCTTCTTCATAATAGTTTCTTAAATTGTATTGATTAGCTTCCTCGGTTTCCTGCTGTTTTTTTAATTCTAATTCTTCAAAATATTTTTTTATTATTTCTTCTGCTTTATTGGTATCTTTAAAAAATATTAAAGTTAATTCTCTTACTTTATTATCTAAACTTGTATTTATATCTATAGAAGAAACTTTATCTTCTAACTCTTTTAAATTGTGAATAGAAAGCCATCTTTTTAATACGCCTTTATCAAAAAGTTCAACGACATCATTAATATTGAAGTTATCCCTTAATTGTTCTATATTAAAGCAAGTTTTTCCGTTAATTTGTAAATTAAATTTAATCTTTTTCATAAATTAAAATTCCATTTTTTTATATACTTGTACAATGATTATAAAGAATTTATTTATA
Organism: uncultured Brachyspira sp.; assembly: GCF_944390845.1. GTDB lineage: Bacteria > Spirochaetota > Brachyspiria > Brachyspirales > Brachyspiraceae > Brachyspira > Brachyspira pulli. Next base: position 31,728 of record NZ_CALXRM010000029.1, on the reverse strand, counting down.
TTTTCAATATAGTTTTAAATTATTTAAATTAATTTATACTTTTATAAAATCAATTCAGCTATAATTCTTTAGCTTTATTAAAATCTTTAATGGTCTCATTTTATAATCCTAAAGTATTTTTAGTAATTGCTGATTATATCAGAAGATATAAAAACTGCTTTTTTTAATTATATAATAATTTTTAATTAATGTTCTATTTGTATTGTCCCGCCCTATATCCTTTTAATCTTTCGGGTATTTTGATGTTATTTTTCTTTTTTGATTTTATATATATTTTAAATGCCCGCCCAATTTTTTTAATTTATTGTATATTGACCGCACGCAGAATAAGCTTAAAAATATAGATTTATTTTTAATTCAAATTTTATTATATTATAAATTTAGTTCACCGTGCGTTAAATGAATTCACAATATAATTAACACTTGGGTGGGTGCTAAAAATTCTGATTAAAGTATAAAATATAATTAAATTGGAATTCAAAATATAGTTATAAATAATAAAGGGCGGGGTATGTAAATAAAATTTATTTTGTAATTTAGAATTTCTATTGTATATTGATATATAAAGTTTAAATAAAAAGATATTTAATTAATGAAAATAATTTTAAAATAGGTTACAAAAATATCATTATTTTTTTATTTTTTGGTTAATAAAATTATAAAAAATGTATTCAAAAATTATTTATTATGTTAAATTATATTAATAAATGGAGGAATTTTATGGCTACATTATTTGATATAATAGGTCCTGTTATGATAGGTCCTTCAAGTTCACATACTGCAGGAGCATGCCGTATAGGAAAACTTGCTAAAAAAATTTTGGGAGAAGATGTAAGGGAAGCAAAGATATATCTTCATGGTTCTTTTGCTTTGACTTGGAAAGGTCATGGAACAGACAAGGCGCTATTAGCTGGACTTTTAGGTTTTGAAACAGATGATCCTAAACTTAGAGATAGTTATTCTTATGCTGAGAAAGCTAATCTTAAATATGAATTCATACCTACAACATTAAGAGATGCTTTTCACCCTAATAGTGTTTATATTGAAGTAAAGGGAGATACTAACGAGGCTAATATTTTAGCTTCTTCTATTGGAGGCGGTTCTATAGTTCTTGATAAAGTTAATGGTATTGAGGTGCATTATAAAGGTGATTTTCCTACTATTGCTATAGTAAATAAAGATGTTCCTGGCATCATAGCTCAAGTTACTTCTATTATATTTGAAAATGATATTAATATTGAAAATATGAGTGTAACTCCTCAGTTTGAAGGTCCTAATAGAGGGTATGCTATTATCGTTATAGGAATGACTAATGTTATATCTAAAGAAATTGAGAATAAAATAAGAAGTATAGAAAATATAAGAGATTTCGTATTTTTAGATAAATTATATTAAAAATAATATGGAGTTTAAAGTATGGATATAAAATCTATAGAATCATTAGTGGTTTTGGCTACAGAACAAAATAAAAAAATAAGTGATATAGTAATAGATATAGAAGCTAGAAGCGAAAAAATTGACAGACAAGTTATTATAGATAAGATGTCAAGTTATTATGATATAATGAGAGAATCTGTTGAAAATGGAAAAAAAGAAAAATTTAATTTTGTAACAGGTTTGCAGAATGAATGTGTTGAAATAGTAGAAAAATTTTATAAATCTAAAAAAAGTATATTAGGTGAAACAGTAGGTGAGGTTGTAACTGCAGCAATGGCCGTTAGCGGATATAATGCTTGTATGGGTAAAATAATAGCGGCTCCTACAGCGGGAAGCTGCGGAATAATGCCGGCCGTTTTAACTGTATGTGAAAATAGAGGATACAAAAGAGAAGATATAGTACAATCAATGTTTACAGCTGCTGGACTTGCTGATATAATTGCCCAAGTAGCTACATTTGCTGGTGCTGGCGGCGGATGTCAGGCTGAATGCGGAAGTGCTGCTGCTATGGCTGCTTGTGCTTGTGCTGAGATTATGGGCGGTACTCCTGAACAATGTGCTAATGCTTTTGCTTTGTCTTTATCTGCTATACTTGGTTTAGTATGTGATCCTGTGGCAGGGTTCGTTGAAGTGCCATGTATGAGTAAAAATATTATGTCATCTGTACATGCTATAGTTTCTGCTGAATTGGCTTGTGCTGGATTTAAAAGCGTTATTCCTGCTGATGAGGTTGTACTTGCTATGAAAGAGGTTGGAGAAGGAATGGACGAAAGATTCAGAGAGACTTCTCAAGGGGGACTTGCTAATACTCCTACCGGACGTGCTATTGCAGAAAAACTTTTAGGAAAAATAAATAAATAAAATAAATAATTTTTGTGTATTATAAAAAGCTTACAAATATTTTTGTAGGCTTTTTTTATAAATATATACTTTCAATTTTAATTACACTTGCCCGCCCTTTATACTTTCAATACTATTCTGATATTTTTGTATTATTTTTCTTCTGAAATTTTTATTGTTATTTTAACTTCCCGCCCAAGATTTATTTAAATTTATTGTTTATTAACCGCACGCAGAATCAAATTAAGAATATAGATTTAATTTTTATTCAAATTATTATTATATTATAAATTAGTTTACCGTGCGTTAAATGAAGTTCTAATATAATTAACACTTGGGTGGGTGCTAAAAATTCTATCTAAAATAAAAAATGTAATATGAATTAGAATTAAGAATACAGTGATGTAGAAAAAGGTGGGAGAATTAAAAGAAGTTTTATATATAAAAAGGGCCATACTTAAAATTAAGTACAGCCCTTATTATTTTTAATTGTAAATTATACTCATTATGTATCTTATAAACTCAGCTACTAGAAATATCATCACTATAAAACCAAGGAATATCCAAGATTTCAAAGTACGTCTTCTAGTTTCCTTTTTATTAAATTCTCTTCTAAAAGGATCGTTATTATTATTTTCCATAATAGACTCATCATACTTTTTTCAAATATTTTTGTGTATCAACAGCAACAGCAGCTATAATGATAGCACCTTTAATTATGTATTGCATGTATGGAGAAATACCAACAAATGACATACCATAGTTAATAACTTGGAATATTAATACACCAGATACAATACCTAATATAGAACCAATACCGCCAGAGAAAGAAACACCACCAACTACACAAGCAGCAATAGCATCAAGTTCGTAACCGTTACCTAAGTTGTTAGTAGCAGAACCAACACGAGCAACCTCTAATGAACCAGCTATACCATATAAAGCACCAGCCATAGTGTAAACTATCATAAGAGTAACAGGAATATTTACACCAGAAACAGCAGCTGCTTCAGGGTTTCCTCCAACAGCAAATATGTTCTTACCTAATTTAGTTTTATTCCAAATAACCCACATTATGGCAGTTATTATGACAGCAAATATGATTAAGTATGAAATAGTATAACTTCCTAATTTAATACCGCCTTGAGCTAAATTAGTAAATCTAGGATCAAGTCCTCCGATAGGCTGAGCACCATAAGGAGGTCTGTCAAAATAAGTACTTGTTACACCATAAAGAATAAGCTGCATACCTAAAGTAGCAATAAATGGAGTTACATATAATTTAGAAATGATGAAACCGTTGATAAGACCAAATACCATAAGTATAAGCATAACTAAAAGTATAGGTAATATAACAGGAAGTACAGGTAAATCAGGATACATTCTAGTAGGGTTAGTAGTAGATTGTAAAAGAGAAGCACTTACAACAGCAGCAAGTCCAACAGCTCTACCAGCACCTAAGTCGTTACCTTGAGTTACTAAAAGAGTACCAATACCAACAGCTATTATCATACGAGTAGAAGCTTGAGCAAATATGTTTAAGAAGTTGCTAAGCCTAAAAAAAGTAGGTTCTTTAATGATAATACCTATAAGTATTATAAGTAATGCTGCGAATATAGCATTGTTTAATATAAATGATTTAATAGTTTTAACGTTTATTTTATTCTTGTCCATAATTCTTCCTTTTTAATTAAATTATAAATATTTAGCAGACAATGCCATAATTTCTTCTTGATTAGTATTTTTAGTTTCTACAATACCAGCTACTCTACCATTACTCATAACCATAATTCTATCAGTTATACCAAGTAACTCAGGCATTTCAGAGCTAACCACTATTACAGCTTTTCCAACAGTAGCTAAGTCAATAATAAGTCTATATATATCATACTTAGCACCAACGTCTATACCTCTTGTAGGCTCATCAAGCATAAGAATATCAGGTTTGCTTAAAAGCCATCTTCCTAAAATAACTTTTTGCTGATTACCACCGGATAATGATTGTATAGCAGTTTTCTCAGAAGGAGTTTTTACCTGCATACTATCTATTACCCATTTTGTGTCTTCATGCATATTTTTATCATCTAAGAATCCGAATTTATTTTTATAATGGTCTATATTTGCTATTATAGAATTGAAATTAATAGATAACATGCCAAATATACCTGTTTGTCTTCTTTCTTCTGTAACCAAAGCAAAACCATTTCTTATAGCTTTTCTAGTAGAAGAATTATTAACTTCTTTTCCCATTTTTATAACAGTTCCAGAAGATATAGTTCTCATACCAAATATACTTTCTAGTACTTCAGTTCTTTTAGCACCAACAAGACCGGCTATACCGAATACTTCACCTTTTCTTACACTAAAATTAACATCTTTAAGAGAAGGCTGATAGAAAGCAGTGAAATTTTTAATTTCTAATATATCTTCACCAGGGACATTAGTTTTTTCTGGGAAACGATTAGTTAAATCTCTACCTACCATTTGTTTAATTATCATATCAGTAGTTAATTCTTTAGCAGGAGTTGTAGCAACATATTTACCGTCTCTCATTATAGTAACTTCATTAGAGATCTGTAGAATTTCTTCCATTTTGTGTGAAATATAAACCATTCCAACACCTCTGCTTTGAAGCTTTCTAATAATTTTGAATAATTTAGCTACTTCCTTTTCAGTAAGAGAACTTGTAGGCTCATCTAATACTAATATTTTAGAATTGTAAGAAACAGCTTTTGCGATTTCAACCATTTGCATTTCTGATACAGACAAAGTAGATACTTTTGTCCTTGGATCTAGAGGTATTTCTAAATCATCAAAAATTGCTTTAGTATCGTCATACATTTTCTTTTCATCAACAATTCCAAATTTAGTTGGGTACTTACCAAGCCAAATATTATCTTGTATATTTCTCTGTCTAACTTGGTTAAGTTCTTGGTGAACCATTGCTACACCATTATTTAATGCTTGTTTAGGAGAAGTGAAATTAACTTCTTTACCATCTAAAAATATTTCTCCGCTATCTTTACGATATATACCAAATAAACATTTCATTAAAGTGGATTTTCCAGCTCCGTTTTCACCCATAAGGGCAACAACTTCGCCTTCTTTTACAGTGAGTTGTACATTATCCAATGCCTTAACACCTGGAAAAGACTTTGAAATACCTTTCATTTCAAGAACAATCTTTTTATTATCCATTATTAAAAACCTCAATAAATTACAAATACCTATTTACAAAACAGGGATATTTGTTTAAATATCCCTGTTTATCAAAAATAAATTATTTATTATTTGTATGCTTCTTCAGCAACATTTACATTATTTTTAGTTATAGGAACATAAGGAACGCGAACAGCTTTAACTTCGTCTAAAGTCCAAGTAGTTCCATCTAAAGGATCTTTACCAGCAGCAACATTTAATGTAATGTCAACTAGAGCTTGAGATTGTCCAACTGGGTCATTAAGAACTGAACCAACTACAGTTCCTTTTTTGATTTCGTTGATCATTTCTGGAATAGCGTCAACACCAACTATAGGTACATATTTAGTAGTATCGCCTTCTTTGTTGTAACCTAAAGACTGTACAGACTGTAAAGCACCTAAAGCCATAGCGTCATTGTTACAGAAAATATATTCTATTTTATCACCATGTTTTTGCATCCAAGCATCAACTATATCTTTAGCTTTTGCAGTATCCCACATAGCTGTTTGTTCTGGTTCTAATCTTTCGATTTTTAAACCGTTGTTAGTGATGAATAAAGTAACGTGACTAGTTCTAGCTTCAGCATCTGGGTGGCCTGGTTCACCTTTTAATAATACATACTGTATAACACCATCACCGTTTTTGTCCCAAGTTGGATTAGCTTTCCAAGTGTCTACAACAACTTGTCCTTGCATATCTCCAGATTCTTCAGGAGTAGTACCTACATACCAAGTTTTATCATAGCTAGCCATAGCTTGAGCACTAGGCTGTTTGTTGAAGAATACAACAGGTATATTTTTAGTTTTAGCTTTGTCTATTATAGTTTGAGCAGCTTGTGGGTCTACTAAGTTAATAGCTAAAGCTTTAGCATCTTTTTGAATCATTACATCAACTTGGTCATTTTGTTGAGCTTGGTTGTTTTGAGAGTCATTGATAATTAGATTAGCTTTTCCGCTGATTCTACTTTCAATGTTTCTTCTATAGAAAGACATAAAGTTATCGTCATAACGGTAAATTGTTACACCGATAGTAGGACCGTTAGCAGCAGCTGAAGAAGAAGAAGAAGATCCGCCACCACATGAGATTGCGAAAATTGAAGTCATTACTAATAATGCTCCAGTAACGATAAGTGATTTTTTCATATTAGAAAACTCCTTAAATTAATTAATATTCTCTACCTAATTAGTATATAAATTTATTTTCTTAAATCAAGTAAAATGACATTTTTACATATTCATAACAATTATATGACTAAAATTCTTAATTAATTTGCATTATTTACATTTTATATATGTTTTTTTATTATGTTATGTTGATATTTGGTACTTAAAATTTTGTATATTATTTAATATTTTGAAGAATTTTTTATAATCATTTTTATATATTTCAGTATTTTAACTTTTTTATAACTTGATTATTATATAATTATATGATTTGTTATTTTTATAAAATATAAAATTATGATAATTTATCATATAAAAATAGCTAGACTTTAGTGAAATTTTTTAAGTTGTAATATTTTAAGATATTAAAAATTGTTTTTATGAATTGTATATATTGTATTGATTTTTTATTAAAAAGAATAATAACAATTAAATTCACATATTAAGAATAAATATGTGAATCTAATTGTTTAAATATTTTTTATTTATTTCTTATTTATAAGCTTCTGCTGATTCTTCTATATTTTCTAATGTAATTGCTCTGTATGGAACTCTTACAGCTTTAACATCATCTAATTTATATTCTGTTCCGTCAAGTACATCTTTTTTATTAGCAACATTTAAAAGCATGTCTACTATAGCTTTAGCTTGATCTTTAGGGCTTTGTAATACTGTACCAACTACTGTACCTTTTTTTATTTCTTCGATTACTTCAGGTATAGCATCAACACCAACTATAGGAATGAATTTAGCAGCATCGCCTATATTATATCCTTGTTTTTGTATTGATTTTAATGCACCTAAAGCCATAGCATCATTATTAGAGAATATAAACTCTATTTTATCTCCAAATTTTTCGATCCAAGCATCAGCAGCATTTTGTGCTTGAAGTATATCCCAGTTAGCAGTTTGTTCATCTAATTGTTCTATATTAATACCATTATCAGCTAATACTGCTTTAATTCTTGATGTTCTGGCTTCAGCATCTGGGTGTCCTGCTTCACCTTTTAATAGTACATACTGTAGAACGCCGTCACCATTTTTATCCCAATTAGGATTTGATGTCCAAGCTTTAACAACTAATTCGCCTTGTATGTTTCCTGATTCTTCACTTAAAGTACCAACATACCAAGCTTTATCATAACTCAACATATCTTCTTTGCTAGGCTCTTTGTTGAAAAATATTACAGGAATTCCAGTAGGTTTTATTTTGTTAATCATAAAACTTGCTGATGCTGGATCTACTAAGTTAATAGCTAAAGCATCAACATTTCTTTGAATAGCGGCATCAATTTGGTCATTTTGTTTTACCTGATCATTTTCAGAATCGTTCATAATAAATTTAACTTTACCGCTTAACATTGTTTCAATATTTCTTCTCATAAATGAAATGAAGTTGTCATCATATCTATATATTGTTATGCCAACTTCTATTTCGCCGTCAGCTGATTTGGAATTATTTCCGCAGCTAACCGATACCAACAATAACAAAGATGCTAAAAAAGTAAAAATTACTTTATTCATAAAAAAGCTCCTATTTTTTAATAGTTATATTTTAGTTTATTAAAAAAAAACTTATAAGTCAAATAAAAATATGTAAAAAAATACAATTTATTCATATAATTTTATAGCCTTATCTATATTAGATATAGTTACAGGTATATATGGTATTACAACGTATTTATTATTATAAAAATTAAAATGTGTGCCGTCTAATGGTGCTTTTCCGCTTATTAAATTTTTTGATATTGATGTAAGAAGTTCAGCTTGAGTAACTGGGTTCTGTAATACTGTAGCAAATATACCATAATTTTGTATTTCTTGTAAGCATTCAGGTATTCCGTCAGCTCCTATTATAGGTATATAATTAAGCATTCTGCTGCCTTTGTTTATTCCAAATTTTCTTAAACTATCTAATGCACCTAATGCCATATAATCATTATTGCATATAATGTACTCTATTTTTTCTCCATATTTAGAAATTAGATTTTCCATAACTTTTGAAGCATTTTCTCTTTTACCCATTGCAGAAACTTCAGCTAAAATATCTAATTTTATATTGTTTGAAGCTACATATTTTTTCATGTATTCAGTTCTATTTGTTGTATCATAATCATTTAAATCGCCTTTTATTATTACGCATTGTATTTTACCGTCTTGGTTTTTATCCCAATTCATACGTTTTTGCCAGCTTTCTGCTATAACTCTGCCTTGAGCACTTCCTGCTTCTTGAGCTGTTCCGCCTATATACCATGCTTTATCATAAGTTTTCATTGATTCAAAGCTTGGTTCTCTATTAAAGAATATAATAGGTGTATTTTTAACGCTTACTTTATCTATTACTTTTTGGGCTTGACTTTTATCTACTAAATTTATTGCTAATATATTAACATTTTTTTTCAAAAGCATTTCTATTTGGGCATTTTGAGTTGATTGGCTATTGTATGAATCAACCATTAATAATGAAGCACTTTTATTAACGCTTTTTTCTATATATTGCTTTAAATATTCTATATATTTATCATCATATCGGTAAAATGCTATACCTATAGAATTGTTCTTTTTTTGTGTATATAGCATTAAAGTAGATGATAATAAAACTAATAATAAAATAAAAATTTTTTTCATTATGCACTCCTAATAATAACTTTTAAATTATAGTTTAATAGTTTTTATTGTCAAGTAAATCAATAATTTAAATATATAAAGCTTTTATGAAAGTTTGTATTTTTATTTAAGTTTATATAAAAATTTAATATAAAACTTTTATCTTTCTAACTTTTTTATTTTTTAAAAATGATTTATAATGTAAACATAATATTATTAATAATGGGTATGAATAATGATGAATAGAGTAGAAGTAAAAATTAATAATGATTCAAATAACTTAATTAACTATGATATTTTAGTTGAAAAGGGAATCATAAGCAAAACAGGTGAATTAGTAAAAAATATACTAAAGGGTACAAGAGCATTAATAGTTACTGATGATATAGTAGCAAAATTATATGCTGATACTGTAAAAGAAAGTTTAGAAAAAGAAAATATAATTACATCTGTATGTGTACTTGAAAATGGGGAAGTTAATAAAAATATAGAAAGTATTTCAAATATTTACTCTCATTTAGCAAAAAATGAATTGAGCCGCAAAGATATAATAATAGCTTTAGGCGGAGGTGTAGTTGGTGATATGGCTGGTTATGCTGCTGCTACTTGGATGAGAGGTATTGATTTTGTACAGATACCAACAACACTTCTTGCATGTGTTGATTCTTCTGTAGGCGGAAAAACTGGGATTAATATAAAAGAAGGTAAAAATTTAGTCGGAGCTTTTCATAGTCCTAAACTTGTAATAATAGATAGCAATACTTTATTATCTTTGCCGAAAAGAGAATTTAATTCTGGTATGGCTGAAGTAATTAAGCATGCTTTATTATTTGATGATGCACTTTTAGAATTGATAGAAGCTAATTGCAATAATAATTCAAATTTAGATATGGATTTTGTTCTTAAAAGAAATTGTGAATTAAAAGCCCGTATTGTAGAGATTGATTATAAAGAACAAAAGGAAAGAATGTTTTTAAACTTTGGACATACTATAGGTCATAGTGTTGAGAATGCAGCTGGTTATGGAGTTTTATTTCATGGTGAGGCAGTTGCTATAGGAATGGTTTATGCAATTGAATATGGAATTAAAAAAGGAATAACCAAAGATAAAAATTTACTTGAAAGAACAAAAAAAATATTAAGTAAATTTTCTCTGCCTATATCAGTTCCTGAAAATATAAATTTAAAAGATGCTGTTAAATTAGATAAAAAAAGAAGCGATGATAAAATAAATTTCGTATTCTTAGAATCAATAGGCAAACCTTATGTTGATAAAGTAAATATTGAGGATATTATCAATGAATAAGATTTTTTATAAAATTATTATATTTATGGTGTTATTAGTATCATGTTCTGAAACTAATAATTTAGATAATAATATAAAAAAAACTGCTGATTTAAAAGATTCTGAATTGGTCAATAAAAATATAGTGGAAGCTAGTATTGAATTTGATGTTACTAAAATTCCTTTTGGTATAGTTGATTTAAAAAATGGCGGATACACTAATATAGATAATGAAGTAATAAAAACTCTTAATGCTTATAAACCATGCACAAATAGTGTTATTGATATTAATGGCAATAAATATTATGTTTCAAGTGTTTATACGGTAAATATAGATGATGAAAATTTTTCTGATATAAATGAGCATTATATTTATGTGAGTTTATGGGGATTATATAGAGATAATGCATATTTTGCAGCTGGATTTTATCCTTTTACTAGACATTCTCAGGATATTAATATAAAACCTACTGTTGATAATGGTACGCTTGAATTTGAGGTTTTAAGATATGATGATGAATATGAGTACACAGATATTTATAAATTTAGAATAGAGGAAAATCATAATATTACTCATTTTTATCTAACCAATTTTATAGAAGAAAGTTCTGAAGAAGGTACAAATAAAATTACTTCTTATTCGTTTGGAAAAGATGATATAAATATGAATGATATAACTATGCTTTTTCAAATAGATAAAAAATAATAAAAATTAAATTTCTTACAATAAAAATTACAATAAAAAAGAAGGCATTAATAAATATTTATTAATGCCTCTTTTTGTCTTAGGATTTTCCAACTTATGCTTTCATTAATGCTTCACCTAAACTTACACATTGATTTATAGCATCATCATCAGGAGATAAATTTGCTGTTAAACCATCTTTTACTAAAGAACCTCCTACGCTGCTTACATCATCTTGCCAGTTTCTCATCCATTCACCATCGCCCCAATCATAAGAACCAAATAAAGCAACTTTTTTGCCTGATAAACTATCTCTTATAGAGTCATAAAAAGGCTGAAATTCAGATTCTTCCAAAACTTCAGCTCCCATAGCCGGACATCCTAAAGCTAATTTTGAATAATTATTTATATTTCCTATATCGAAGCTGGATACATTAAAAATATCAGCATTTCCTCCAGAGTTTTCTATTCCTTTTTTTACATTTTGAGCCATAGTTTCTGTATTTCCAGTACCGCTCCAATATATTATTGCTATTTTATCATTCATATATAAACTCCTTATATAATATTTTTTCTTAAAACATACTTTTGATAATTGTCCATTATTTCCAAAATGCCTTTGCCGTTCAAAAATGTGCTAATATAAAAATCTCTGCATTTATTGTAATTATCAAAAATTTTAATAGCTTCATTTTTATTATGGTATACTTTCCAATATCCAGTATATAAACTATTTTTTCCATAATTATTTATAAAGCCGTTTATATCAATAAGAGGATATCCTAAAAATATACCTATTTCATGAGGGAAACTTTCAGCATATTGCATTCTTATTTTTAAGAAATCTATGCTTTCATGTATATTCTTAGATTTATATCCGTAATTCTCTAAAAACTCAAAAATCTCATCATCTAATAAATAATTCTCTAACTCTTTTTCATTATAAACATAAATTATAGCCTTATTGGCATTATCTTTTATTATAGATACCTTTATGTTTTTAAAGCTAAGAATATCATTGTATGAAGAAATTTCTTTCTCAAGCTCTTTTTTAGAGTCATACTGATAAGTAAATATATTAGCTATCTTTATACCTGAAAGGGCAGGTGCACAGTGATTAATAATTAACTCATCAAATGTATACTTACTCATTGTTAGAATATTCTAACATATATTTTTTAGAATGTCAATACTTTTGTTAGTATATTCTAACTTTTTTTATTGTTTTTTATTAAATTTATAATATATACCTAAACAACTATATTTTGTCAAAAATAAATTTACATTTTTGCTTTTATATCTGGGGCTTTACCCCAGACCCCACTTCTTTTGCGACTGTAGGGAGTGCCAGTGGCGTGCCACAAAGAAGCAAAAAGGCTACATTTTGGCTTTAATTTAATAAATTATTTTACATGTAAGACAATTTTAGTATGATTTAGTACTAATTCTATCCTTGCTCTTTTTGCAACTTTGACGAAGTCCGCAGAGCGTGTGCGGCGGGAAAAAGTTGACTAAAAAAAATGACAAACTCTAAAATTTTTAGTATATATTAAAAATAATTATATTAAACTAACAACTATACAGAATATTAAAGACATTATTATTTGTAATGACAAGAACCCCGATAGAAATTTATTAACTTTTTCATCATTAGTATACATTAATAGTATAAAAGGTGATGGAGAAAGAAAATATATAATCATAGATTTCACAAATATGGAATTAACAATTATTATTTTAGATATTACAAATAAAGTTAACGATATTAATACAGCCATTGTGGCAAATCTTACAAAGAATAATTTAATGGCTTTTTTGAATATATCTAGTTCAAATTCAAGTTCAGCACCTATACATAATAGTATCATAGGTGATAAAGGCTCTGTTAAAAAAGATATTATCCTATTATATGTTTCAGCAAAATTAGAATTATCTATTTTTTCACCTAAATTGAATAATGCTCCTATAATTCCTAATATAAGACTTATTATTATTGGGCTTGTAAATATAGATTTTATTATTTGTTTGCTGCTTTGTTTTTTTCCTGATATTAAAGTTAATCCTGTTGTAACTACGGTAAAAACAAATATATTATTTACCATATCCATTTGTATTATTGGAAATAAATTTTCTTTTCCTATTATTATATTGAGTATAGCCAATGCAAACATTCCGCTTTCAATACATGTATTGGCATAAGGTACATATTCTTTTATATCATTACTGAACAAAGGCTTATAAAGAAAGCCTAATAAATATGCTCCGAATACAATTACAAATCCGGCAATTATTAATATTATAGAATCTTTATTGAATGTGCCATGAATAATTATATTAAAAAAAGTAAATGGAAGAAATAAATTAACTGCTAAATTTTTTATAGTTTTTATTCCTTCAATGCTTATTATATTAAAATGTCTTAATATTTTACCAAAAACTATTAAAATAAATATAGGAAGTATTAATTCTATAATAGTATACATCTTTTTACCCAATCATAGTATTTATATATGTTATATTATATTTTACTATATTATTACTGCAATAGTTTTTATAGTTAAAATAATTGCTTTTTTTATTTTTTATTATAGAATATAGATATTATATTTTGACGACTTTTATTTATTAGACTTTATATATTCACTTTAATACTTTTATAAATTTATCTTTAACCTGTAAAGAATTTTAAATAATTAAACGAAGGAGTTTATTATGGCAGAAAAACAAATACTTAATTTTGAAGCCGAAACTAAACAAATATTAAATTTAATGGTGCATTCTATATACACTCATAAAGAAATATTTTTAAGAGAGCTTATATCAAATGCAAGCGATGCATTAGACAAAGCTAGATTTGAATCTATAACAAACGGCGATAAATATACTGATATAGATAATTTAAGAATAAAAATAGAAACTGATGAACAGAACAGAGTATTAACTATTCAAGATAACGGTATCGGTATGACAAGAGAGGACGTTATTAATAATATAGGTTCTATTGCAAGAAGCGGTACTAAAGCATTTTTAGAAAGAATACAAAAAGACAAAGAAGCATCTAAAGAAAGCGGTATTGATTTAATAGGTCAATTCGGTGTAGGTTTTTACTCTGCTTTTATGGTTGCTGATAATATCACAATAGAAACTAAGCATGTTGATAGTGAAAAAGGTGTACGCTGGGAAAGCAATGGGGACGGATCTTATTCTATAGAAGATATTGATAAACAGGACAGAGGTACAAAAATTATACTTAAATTAAAAGCTAAAGAAGAAAAACAAGATGATGATGGTTTTATAGATGATGACTATTGCAATAAATATACATTAGAGCGTTTAATACATAAATATTCTAATTATGTTCATTATCCTATAGTTATGGACATGCCTATACCTAAAAAAGATGATAAAGAAGTTCAGCAATACGAAGAAAAAACTATTAACTCTATGATAAGTATTTGGCAGAAATCTAAAAATGATGTTAAGCCTGAAGAATATAATGAGTTTTATAAAGAGCATTTCCATGATTATGCTGATCCATTTGAGGTTATACATACAAAGGCTGAAGGTACTATAGAATATGTTGCTTTATTATTTATACCTTCAAAAGCTCCTTTCAATTTCTTACACCCAGATTTTGAAAGAGGATTAGAGCTTTATTCAAGAAATGTATTTATAATGGGTAAATGTAAAGACTTGCTTCCTGAATATTTAAAATTTGTCAGAGGATTAGTTGATTCTCCAGACTTCTCTTTAAATATTTCAAGAGAGATTTTACAGCATAACACTCAATTAAAAAGAATAGCTTCTAATGTTGAAAAGAAAGTACTTGATACTTTAGAAAGTTTACTAAAAAATGACAGAAAAAAATATGAAAACTTCTTCAAAGAGTTTGGTGAGTCTATAAAAATAGGTATATATTCAGACTTCAGCAAGAAAGATAAATTATCTAATCTTTTATTATTCCAATCTTCAAATACTGCTGAAGGCGAATATACAACATTAGCAGAATATAAATCAAGAATGAAAGAAGGTCAGGAATATATATATTATGCTGCTGCTAAAGATAAAGCTTCAATAGAAAAACTTCCTCACATGGAAGGTATGAAAGATAAAGGATATGAAGTTCTTTATTTCACTGACAGAGTAGATGAATTTATGGTTAGCATGATGAGAGAGTTTGACGGTACTAAACTTCATTCTATACTTCAGGCTGATCATAAAGATTCTGAAAATAAAGATGAAAACAAAGATTCAGCTAATAAAGATATACTTAATGCTATAAAAGAAGTATTGGGAGAAAATAGGGTAGCTGAAGTAAGAGAAACTGACAGACTTAAAGAAAGTGTTGTATGTTTATCAAATAAAGAGGATTCTATCAGCTTTAATATGGCTAAAGTTCTTGCTGAAACAGGTAATAATATGTTTGGAATGAAGCCTGAGAGAGTATTGGAAATTAATACTTCTCATGAAGTTTTCAAAGCTATAGAAAAAGAATATCAAGCTAATAAAATTTCTGAAACTTTCAAAGAATACAGCGAACTTCTTTATGATGAAGCTTGCATACTTGAAGGACTTCCTCTTGAAGATCCTAAATTATTTGCCAGCAGAATGAGTAAATTAATGCTTAAATAATGATTAAGTAAATATTTATATTATAAAAAGGGCTGTATTAAAAATACAGTCCTTTTTTATTTAATTTTTTTAATAAAACTTTTGTATATTATTATTTTTTATTTAACTTACTTCAAAATATAAATAAAATATATATTAAATAATCTAAATGTCTTGGTATATACCTAAACAACTATATTTTGACTAAAAATGCAGTCTTTCGCGAAGCGTATCCGAGTTTATCGAGGATATAGGTTCTTTGTGCCACGCCAAAGGCACTCCCTTAGGTCGCAAAAGAACTGGGGGGGTGGGGGCTAGTCCCCACAAATAACCTAAATTTAAAATTGTATTTTTTGACAAACTCTAAAATTTTTAGTATATACTGAAACGATTTCATTTTGCCGACTACTGCACATTATGTAATATTATCAACTTTTTTTCCGCACAAAAAAGTTGCAAAAAACGCAATTGCTAGAACTTTATATTAAAAATATATGTATTAAATGTATGGTATAACCTAGATTTAGACTAAAAATGCAGTTTTTTTGGTTCTTTTATACCAATAAAAGAACTGGGGTATGGGGCAAAGCCCCATATATAAAAACAAAAATATAAATTTATTTTTGACAAAATATAGTTGTTTAGGTATATACTAATAACGGACAATTTTTATTAGTAATAATAATATTTTTAATCATCAAATTTCTGACCTAGAAGCTGTCCGTTGCTTGCATCTATATAAAGCTCCATCATATTATTTAGTTTTACTTCGTATAGATTCCATTTCTTTTTAATTTTTGTTATTACTGTATTAGGATAAGTTTTAGTAACAGTATTTGCTACAGATTTTGGAAGTATATTTAAAGGCAATGCTATATAATTTCCTTCTATTTCTTTTAAATCCCCATTCCTTAAAAATTCTATTTCAACGCCGTTATCTAAACCTATTTCATAACTTTTTCTGTCCATCTCAGCATATACTATTGTGGCATCTGGAAAATATGAATTTATAAATTGTATTATATTAGTAGGCAATTGACCTGGAGGTACATACATACCATCAGCGTATAACATAGTTGTTAACATTAATAGCAGTAAAAGTATTGTTTTTTTATTCATGTTTCCTCTTAAAAAATATAAGTTAATAATGTATTTTTTGACCTATAAGCATTCCTGCAAAATCTATAAACACATTTATATAATTATCCAAACTAATAATATACATATTCCAGCTTCTTTTTATTTTTATAACAGCGGCATTGGGATTTGTTTTTTTTATGGTATTTATTACATTTTCATCAATAAAATCAGTAGGTATTGGAGCAGAATTTCCATCTACTTCTTCCCATACACCGTTAAAATTGAAATATATTATTTTACCATCACTAAATAGCACTTTGTATAAATCATTTAATTTTTCTACATTTATTATATCTTCATAATCGAAATAATTTTTTATAAAATTTATTGAGTTTTCCGGTAATATAGCACTATTTGAAAATAAATCTTTTTGTATTATAATAAATAATGTTAAAAATATTAATATGTTAAGTCTTTTTATCATTTTCATATATTATAAAAATAATTAGATATATTTATAATATAACAAAAAATCATATAAATATCAATAAAAAAATAATTAACTAAAAAATAAAAATTATCTGGTAAATAAATAAAAAATAGTATAAAATAGAGGGTGTAATATTTTTATTTATTGGATTAATAATATGATAGTAGATTTAAAAAAATATATGACAGTAAGTCCTTCATATATAAAAATGTACATCAATAATATCATAGAAAGACAATTAGATGTTATACTTATTAATGAAAGCGGTGTATTTAGTTTTGTTCCTTTTGATAAAGTTGAAGAAGTATTCAATTCTTTGGAAAATAGTGAATATATTTCTAAATGTTCCATTTATATACATAAATCTTTCAGTACCATACTTGGAACTCAAAGCAGTATAGATATAAATAAACAGCATGCTGATATTCATGATATTAATCTTTTCTATAATGTTTATAAAAATTGTCAATTTGAAAATGATAAAGAATATTATGAGCAGCATTTCAATGAACTTATATCTATAAGGAATGTTGATAGAATAGAGTATTTGAGGAATATATTTAATAGATTAAAACTTTTTGTTACTCAAAGTAAATTAGATGTTGAATTAGCTAAATTAATAGGTACTATTTTAACAGATGTTGGTATTATAGAGAGATTAAATCTTATATATCATTTAAATTATATTAAACAAAATAGTATATCCAATTTAAAAGATTATCAAAATGTTAAGAAAGATGATTTAATATTTGCAGATATAATAGGTACTATAGTTAACCTATTAGAAAAAGAATATGATGGTTTTGGTATATTTAATAATCTTTCTGCTTTTAATGATCATAATATAATAGCTCATAGTAACAGGGTATTTATTATGATGGTTGAATTTTTATATTTCTATAATGAAGAGATATCAAGAGGTGTAGCTTCTAAATTAAGAGTAGAATATAAGAAAAAATATCATTCTTACTATAATAAAATAGGGGAGAAATATAATTTATTTACAAAAGCAGATAGGATAGAAGATATATCTAAAGTTGGATTTAGAAAGATAGGTCAAAATGAAATAAAATATTATGCCAGAGCAGCATTTTGGCATGATATAGCATTGGTTGATGAACTTCCTAACATTCCTATTATTCAAAATAATATAGGCGATACTCATTCTATACTAGGTTTTAATCTTTTGAAATATTGTATGGCACAAAATGAGTATACATATACTACAGTTGGGCTTCATCATGAATATTATGGAAATGGATACGGCATATTTATTAATATGTATCATAAGCAGTTTGCTAATAAACAGTATAATACTATAGAAAATATATTAACTTATGATCCTAATGATATTAATAATATGTTGGCATTATCATATTTTCCAGCTAAAGTTTTAGAAATTATAGATTCTTATGATATTTTATACACTAATTCTATAAAAAATAAGACTGAAGGTAATGTAATAAATGATGTTATTTCATATATGTATGAAAATTTCTTGGAGGAAACTATAAAATTAGATCCTATACTTTTCCATTTATTTGTGAGGTATTTGGAAAAAGTTAGGAATGCATCTATATTTGATTGTCCTTTATAATTATTTGAAATTAATTATTTAAAATACCTTGACAATTTGCAAAAATCTTATATCCTTATATAGGGTTTCTGCTTTTTAATTTATAAAATGTTTGTATTTTAGGGAAAGTAATTGTTAAAAAAAGATATTAATCAAGAGTATAAGGGTCCTGTTAGCGTATATTTAAAGCAAATAGGTGAAATAAGAAGACTCACTAAAGAAGAAGAACTTGAATTATGGCAGCGTCTTGAGGTTTGCCGGGATAAAAAGGCTTTACTTTTAGAAAAAGATGATGAAGAATCTAAAAAAGAATTAGAAGATTTAGAAAAAGAAATAGATTCTATACAGCATAAACTTGTAAAGTCTAATTTAAGATTAGTAATAAGTATTGCAAAAAGATACTATAATAGCGGAGTACCTTTTATTGATATTATAGATGAGGGAAATATTGGACTTATAGAAGCTGTAAAAAGATTTGAATATAAAAAGGGTTTTAAATTTTCTACTTATGGTGTTTGGTGGATAAAACAGAGTATAGTTAAAGAAATATCAAGCAAAAGACATATTATACGTTTCCCTATGCATATAGCTAGATTAATTAAAAAAAGTATACAAACTTCAAAAACTTTAACACAGCAATTGGGCAGAGAACCTACTATAGATGAAATAGCTAAAGAAATGAAAGTGGATAGAAAAACTCTATCATATATAATGATATTTACTCAAGATACAGCTAGTGTTGATTCATTTTTCAAAAATTCAGATAATAATGATATGACTTCAGTTATAGAAGATAGAAATTTCCCATCTCCTCATCAAAAAGCATTTATGGATAGTTTAAGAGATACTTTAACAGAAGCATTAAAATGTTTAGATGAGAAAGAAAGAACTGTTATTATTTCAAGATATGGTTTATATGGAAAAGAAGCCAAAACTTTAGAAGATACAGGCAAGGAATTAAATATTACCAGAGAAAGAGTAAGACAAATTCAAATCAAAGCTATAAAAAAGCTTGCAGGTCTTAATTTATCTAAAGAACTAAAAAGTTTCTTGTGGGATTAATTTTATTTATCAAATCGTACAAATTATTTTGTTTTTTTATTAAATAATTTCTATTTTATCCGAAAAACTAATATATACTAAAAAATCATGGGTGGAACTTTATGTCTAACGAAATGAAAGCTAAATTAAAACCAATTATTATTATAGTAATAGTTCTTGTTGTAGTTGTGGCAGGATTTTTTATTGCTAAAAGTTTATTAGGAAGTAAAAATATACCTTTATTAGATTTGGGCGGAAATGAAACTAATGATATGCCTGAAGATACTATCACTACAGATGATATATTTGGTGATAATATAAGCCCAGAAGATAAAGACTTTTTGGCTACTAACAATACAATAACAGTTGATAATAATACTAATACGCAAACTAATAAGGATTCTTCTATCAATTTATCTGATAGCGGATTATATGAGGTTAATAATAGTAATATACCTGATGTAAAACCTTCTACAAAACCAAATAGTACAGGCGGAAGTTCTGCTTATACATATAATACTGACAATACAGTATTAGTAACTACCTCTAATACTCTTAGACCTAACAACAATATCGCTGATACAACATCAAATGATACTAATCAGCCTGTAAGAATAAGTTCATTTATAATCAATTATAATGATAGATTTGTGGCTACAAGAGGAAATCCTCTTTTAATAACTTTAGCTGTTAAAGCTCCTCAGGAAGCTAGATATGCTAAAATAAGAGTATATGCTAGAAAAATAGATAATAATTATAATATTTTAAGCAGAGATTTAGTATTCTATTTGCCTAAAATATATGTATTAGACGGACAAGCTCAAACACAATTCTATTTTGCTGGAAGAATGTCATCAGGAAACCGTTATCTTCCAAAAGGCAGATATTTATTATATGCTGAAGCAGAAATTACTGATGCTAACGGCAAATCAATTGGTAAAGCTGGCAGATATCCGCTTCCTAAATGGAATTATGTGGTTACTTTACAATAGTATTTAATTTCCAATTAATATATTAAAGCTCTGGTATAGAAATATGCTGGAGCTTTTTTATTACTATTTCTATGAAATTTTATTACATACCCCGCCCTTTATTTTTTATAGCTTTATTGAGAAATTCTAATTTTTACTATATTTATAGCCAAATAATAAATTAAAGCACCCGCCCAAGTTGAAATTAATTTTAAAATGAATTTAACGCACGGTGAACTAAATTTATAATATAATTAAATTTGAATTACAAATAAAGATATATTTTTAGTTTTATTTAGCGTGCGGTGAAAACACAACAAATTTACAAAATTCTTGGGTGGGCAGCTATAAAAACAGTTAAGATTTAAAAAGAAAAATAATATATAAATATGAGAAAAATATTGAAATGGTAGAGGGTGGGCAAGTGTAATTAAAGTTTATAATAAAAAATCGGTACACTTAAATATAAAGCATACCGATTTTTATTTATTATATTATTATTTTTTGAATATAAAGAATACAGCCATTATTAGACATAAGAAACCTATAAAATGATTAATTTTTAAAGTTTCTGTTTTAAAGAATACAACAGTAAATATAGTAAATACTGTCAAAGTTATAACTTCCTGCATAACTTTTAACTGCATAAGAGAAAATGGCCCGCCATTTCCCTGGAAACCTATTCTATTAGCAGGAACCTGAAAACAATATTCAAATAAAGCAATTCCCCAGCTTATTAAAATGATAAAAGGAAGTGATAATTTAGCAAATCCTTTCATTTCACTGAATTTTAAATGTCCATACCAAGCAAATGTCATGAATGTATTGGACAAAATAAGCAATAATATAGTTGTTATAGCTTTCATAATAATTTTTTTTATTCCTCCGTATTTTACGAAAAATTATTTTTATTGATAAACTATTGTAAGTTATAAAAAATTATTTTCTATAGTTATTTTAAAAAATATTACTGTAAACAATAAAAAAATAGCCCTATCTTGAGCAGATAGGGCACAGTTTAATTAAATGAAGGTTATAAAATATATTGTATCAATTTAGGGATACAAAGTTGTTGACTAAATAGTTTGTATATGTTCTCTAACATTTGTTAGTATATTCTAACATATTAAGTATTTTTGTCAATACAAAAAGCATAAAAAAATCAATAATACTAAAAAATAATATTATTGATTTTTATTTATTGTTATTTTATATTATTCTTAATTAATAGTTAGGTGCTTTTGAAGTAATTTTTACATCATGAACATGACTTTCGGCCAAACCTTGATTAGTTATTCTAATAAATTGAGCTTTTTTCTGTAGAGTATCTATATCTTTAGCACCAATATAGCCCATTCCTGAACGTATACCGCCTACAATTTGATATACAACATCAGAAACATGACCTTTATATTCTGTAACTCCTTCAATACCTTCAGGAACAAATTTAGATTTATTTACAACTTCACTTTGGAAATATCTGTCTTTGCTTCCATGTATCATAGCACCAACAGAACCCATTCCTCTATAAGGTTTATATTTTTTTCCGTCTATTATAATAACATCACCAGGAGCTTCATAAGTAGATGAGAAAAGTCCTCCAGCCATAACAGCATCAGCACCTATAGCAAATGCTTTTACTATATCGCCGGAATATTTAATTCCTCCGTCAGCAATAGAACCAATATTGTTCTTTTTAGCAACTTCTGAGGCATCAGCTATAGCAGTAAGCTGAGGAACTCCTACGCCAGCTATTATTCTTGTAGTACATATAGAACCGGCACCTATACCTATTTTTATGGCATCAACACCGGCATCAATCAATGCTTTAGCACCGTCAGCAGTAGCTATATTTCCAGCTATTACTTCAACTTCTTTGTATTTATCTTTTATTTCTTTTATAGCAGTAAGTACATTTTTAGAATGACCATGTGCCGTATCTATTACTATTAAATCAACTCCAGCTTGTATAAGCTTTTCTATTCTCTCATATCTATCTTCAGATATACCTATTGCAGCAGCAGCTATCAAAGTACCATTACTTGTTAAGCTTGCTTTTTCTTTATTTTCTATGTCTTTGAAACTTTTAACTATTTCTACTTCTTTTGCCTGCTGTTCTAATGACATGTTTTTGTGTATAACACCTAATCCTCCGCATAATGCCATCGCTATAGCCATTTGTGATTCTGTTACAGTATCCATAGGAGAGCTTATTAATGGGGTATTTAATGTTATTTTATTTGTTAATTTCCTTCTTAAAGAAACGTCTTTTGGAAGAATATCTGATTCTTGTGGAACTAATAGTACATCATCAAAGGTTAATGCTTCTCTCATTTGTATAGACATAAATTTTTCCTCTTTTTTATTAGATATGATTTGATATATAGATATTTTGATAAACTATTCTATAGTAAAAGTACTTTAATTGCAATTATTTTTTATATTTTAATTATAATTTTTTGTTATACTATCTATTTATGTAGGAAATGTATTGTATTAATTATAAATATTGTAAAAAATATTTATAAAACATTAATTTGTTAGTAAATTATATTTACAAAATTCCTATAATATATTATATTATATTATAAATGTAAAGGAAATTTACTATTTTTCTTTAAGGAGGTTGGATTATGACAGTTATGATGAAAGATGATGTATTTAGTATGTACAGAAAGTATGTAGAAGAAGACAATATTATTTTTGGAGAGTTTATAAATAGTAAATTGAATGATATTTTATTGTCAATAATGGAAGAAGTAAAAATTATTGAAAAAAAACAATATGAGAGTATATCTGAAGATGATATAAATAATATTGTTGGTATATTGATGAAGCTTTCTTTGATTGCTAGAATTGATTTGATAAAATGTATGGAAAGCATAAAGGAGAAGGATTTATCATTTATAAAGCAATTAAAATATTCAAAACAGCTTATAGATTATTCTTTAAAAATTATAGTAAGACTTTTAATAAATATAAAGAATGAGAATATCGATTTTGATAATATTGAGGCATTAAAAAATAATGACAGTATATCGCATTCTAATAGGGTATTTTTCAATATTATAAACTTTATCAAGTATTATAATGATAGTATAAATAATAACTTGGTTCTTGATGTTAGAAATAACTTTAAGGACAAGTATTTAAAATATTATAAGAATATATTTAAAAAATTTCATATAAAAAAGAATATATCTCAACTAGAGCATGTGTATAAACATGGTTTAAGAGAGATTTTATTTAATGAGATAGTTAATATTTCTATAGCTGCTTTTTGGTATGATATAGTTAATTTAAAAGCTTTAAACGAATGCAGTAATATGAAATGCTATTCATATTTGAAGCATTTTATAAAATATAATGATGAAGTATCATTAATAGTTGGATTACATAATGAATATTACGGACATGGACATGGAATATTTTTAAATTACTATAATAGCGTTATAAACAGAAAACCATTTTTAAGTCCTAATTATGTTATTAGTTTTGATTATAATGATGCTTTAAAATTGAGCAGCATATCATATTTTCCTTCTAAGGTACTTGAAATAGTTAATCTATTTGACAATATAGCGTATTCAAATAAAGAGATATTAGATTATAATAAGGCTTTAGAAGTGATGAAAGAGAATTATTTAGATAAAGATGTTAAGATAGACCCTATAATATTTGACGTATTTTCATCATTTGTCTTAAAAAAATAAAAACATAAAATAATAAAAAAGGGGGAAATATTTCCCCCTATTTAAATTCTTTAAAATAATTTCATTAATAATTAGAAGTTTTCAACACGTACTTCAAAGAATTTTTTAGCATGTTTACAAACTGGGCAAAGTTCAGGAGCTTCTTCACTTTCAACGATGAAACCGCAGTTTCTACATTTCCATTGAACTTTAGTAGCTTTTTTGAAAACGCTTCCGTTTTTAACAGCTTCTCTTAATTTAGCATATCTTTCTCTGTGTTCTTTTTCAACATCACCAATTAATTTCATAGAACGAGCGATTTCTTCAAAACCTTCTTCAGTAGCTTCTTTAGCCATTCTTGGGTACATATTTTCGTATTCTTCGTTTTCACCTTCCCAAGCAGCTTGTAAGTTTTGAAGTGTATCACCTATACCATTAAGATATTTGAAGTGTATTTTAGCATGTTCTCTTTCATTTTCAGCTGTTTCAAGGAATATAGCAGCAATTTGCTCATAACCTTCATTTCTTGCTACACTAGCGAAATAAGTGTATTTGTTTCTAGCCATAGATTCGCCAGCAAAAGCTTCATTTAAGTTTTTTTCTGTTTTTGTACCTTTTAAATCCTTCATTTTAATTCTCCTAAAAAAATTTATAAATAATTAGTCAAACTAAATTATTTAGCAAGTTTAATTCTTTCAGCAACATAGTCCCAGTTTACTAAATGATCAACAAAAGTAGTTAAGAAATCAGGTCTTCTGTTTTGATAATCTAAGTAGTAAGCATGTTCCCAAACGTCACAAGTTAAAACACCATGTACTTTGTCAGCAACAGGGTTCATAGCGTTAGCATATTTTCTAACTTCTAATTTACCGTTATTAATTACAAGCCAAACCCAGCCAGAACCGAATTGAGTTTTACCGCCAGTAGTGAAAGCTTCTTTGAAAGCATCGAAAGAACCGAAATCAGCTTCGATTTTTGATTTTACTTCAGCAGGTATAGCAACATCTTTTTTAAGCATTTTGAAGAATTCTTCATGGTTATAAACTTGACCAGCATTATTAAACACTGCTTGTTTATCAGCATTGTTATGTGATAAAGTGATTAATTCTTCAATGCTTTTTCCTTGTAAAGAAGCATCTTTAGATACTAAGTCGTTAAGAGTTGTAACATAAGTATTTAAGTGTTTTCCATGATGGAAATCTA
Source organism: uncultured Brachyspira sp. (assembly GCF_944390845.1). Classification (GTDB taxonomy): domain Bacteria; phylum Spirochaetota; class Brachyspiria; order Brachyspirales; family Brachyspiraceae; genus Brachyspira; species Brachyspira pulli. Next base: position 5,846 of record NZ_CALXRM010000029.1, on the reverse strand, counting down.
ATGTATTTGAAGACATATATGGAGCTAAGTCTTCTTTACCATAAGGTAGTTTCATTAATTCAAACATATATTTTACTCCTTCATTTTATTGTTTTAATAATAAACCTTTTTTCAATTAATGTCAAGTATTTATTAAATAATATTTATATCTTATTGATAAAAATTACTGTTAATAAAATAAAGGCATACCAAAAATTAATTTGGCATGCCTTTATTTGTTATATTAAATATAATTAATTAGCTGTTTCAGTTGTTTCTGCAGTATCAGTAGTTGTTTCAGCAGGAGCATCAGCTGGGTTAGCAGCTTCATTTTCGTAATCTCTGTAAACAGGTCTAACTTCTCTGCTTAATATTTCATCTTCAGTTTGACCATAAACGAAACCTAATTCATCATAGTATTTAGAATATGTAGTTCTAAATCTATCAGAAGTAGTGTAAAGTATTTTATGGTATTTAGTTATTAATAATTTATATTTAGCAGTTTTGATGTTTTCATCAGTAGTTTTTAAAGTTGTTAAATCCCAAAGGTTATTGAACATTTCATTTAAGAAATAAACTTTGCTAACATCGCTGTTTTGATTGATTGTAGCTAAGTTATAGTTAACACCAGCTAAATAAGTATTTAACATTATTAAGTTAGTAGTGTCGCTTTTTGCAGCACTTTCATTTAATAAAGCATTCATTAAATGATATCTGCTTTTAGCGTAGTAACCAGCAGTACCTTTGAAAAGATTGAAAATACCAGCATAAAGATTTAATTCATAATCAGATTGTATTAATTCATTAGTTTTTCCAAGTATTTCATATATAGGTTTGATGTCATCATAAAGTTTGAAACATTTGTCTAATTCATGAAGAGCTATGTCAACATTATTATCACCAGCTAAAGGTTTAGCTACTAAGTCATAATAATAAACAGCATTATAGAACATTTCATTAGTATCAGTGAAATTAACGTTAGTATAACGCTCTAATATTTTATTAGCTTTGTAAAGTACTCTGAAAAGATAATCTTCTTTAATTTTAGTAAGATTAGTTTGAAGAAGATTGTATTCTTTATCAAGAGCAACATCGTCAGTATTTCTTAAATCAGTAAAAGAAGGTGCAAAAGGTGTGATTTCATTTACTGTATCAACACTTTCTGATGATTCTTGATTCTCAGTAGTAGTAGTTTCAGTAGTAGCAGTTTCTGTTGTAGCAGTAGCATCTGCTGTAGTTTCATCCTGAGCGTATACTGGGCTTAACGCTAGAATCATTACGCTTAATACAAGAAATAGTTTTTTCATGTATAACTCCTATAAGTTTTTATTATTATAATTGTGTAACCACATATAAATGTTGCCTAAAGTTTTATAAAGCAGCATTTTTGGTTGAGTATTTGTATTAATTAGAGTATTGATTGTAGAATCTAATTCATCAATAGTCCATACAATACTTTCATCTGAAATAGAACCTGGAAATATATAATCTCTATTTTCTACTTCAAGATATTTATCTTCTAGGTGCTTCTTTAAAATATTAATCGTTTCTCTAAAAGTATCAACGATCTCATAATCTCCGTCACTAAGCAATGTAGTTAATGAGGCTATTTGAGAAGGATTGTTATTTAAAACAGCTTCCATAAAAGATAACAATACTTTGTATATATTATCGCTTGTATTTGATTTTTTGTCAAGTACATATTTTATAGCTTTAGCAACACTTCCATAAGAATTTTCCAGTGCAAGGGCAGTTTTTTCTTCATTTAGCCTTAATCTCTTCATTAATATGGATCTTAAAGTATTTTCTGATAAAGAAGAAAATTTTAATTCCATCATACGGGATCGTAAAGGCTTCATGCCGTCCTGAACCAGTTTATTAGCATCAGAAGTTATTAGAATGAATATATTATTGTCTGAAGGCTCTTCTAAAGTACGTAAAAATATATTAGGAGCCCTTTTATCCATCAATTCTATTCCTTCAATGATGACAATTCTCTTATGTGATATTCTCGGCTTTCTGTAAGTAATCTCTATAATATTTCTTACTGTATCTAACGGAATTACCGTATGTATTATATTATAATGTATTTTTTTTAAAGCTTCAAAAAAATCGCCTTCTATACTAATTTTTTTCTTTCCGCCTTTATTTTTCACTATATTTAATGCTTCTTTTGATTTATTTCTAAATATTGAGTCTATAAAATCAACATTATCCGGATTTAATTCGTTTAAAGTATAATTAACAGCTAAATAATAAGGTTCTATTAATGCATATCTTGAACTTTCTTTTTTACTCCCAAGCATATATTCTTTAGGTTCGCTTGAAGGGTAGTTATCATAGCTGTCAAAAAGCATAGATTCAACTTTATAAAGTATGGATCTGCAGGCTGAATAAAAATTATTGAACAAATGAGGTAATTTATATTCTAAATATTGATTAAAATAGAGTTCAGCATTTCTGAATCTTTCATCAGTGCCTGCAACTATTACATCTGGGTGTTTGTATTGATCTATCATTTTACATGATTTACATTCATCGCAATATGTTCCATTGCCTCTTTCGCATAAAATAGCTTTAGCATAGTTTAAAGCACTTTCAAATTTTCCAACTCCTTCATCTCCGTAAAAAAGATAAGCATGATGAAGTCTGCCGCTTTTATATATTCCAGACATTATTTTTAGCGGTGTTGTTTGTCCTAATACTTTTGCCAATTTTTACCTCTATAACTTTATTAAGCTTTGTTAATATATAAATCATAAATAAATTTATATCAACAATAATTTTTTATGTGATTTTAAATTATAAATATAATGATGACGATATTTTATTATAGTGTTTAATTTTTTATTTTTTACTATTAAAAGTATTACATTATAATTAAAAACAAGGAATATTTTAATGGCTACAACAAATGATATAACTAACAATCAAATGGAATCTTCTGAGGATGTGAATAAAAAAAATGATATTTCAGAAAGAATAGAGAAATTAGAGAAAAATTTAGAATTAGTTTCTTCTGAAAATAAAACTCCAGAGGAGCAGGAGAAGTTTATCAAAGATATTGTAGTAAAAGAAAATGAAGACAATATAAATAAATTAAAAGATGAATTGTCTAATACTATAGACGAAAAGATAGATGAAGAAATAGAAAAAAATAACATTAACTATAATAATGTAATGTTAGAGCAGAATTTAAAAACTTTCAAAGAGATATCAGGTTTAAGAAAAGGTCAAAAAGATTTAGAAGCAAATATCAATGAGAATATAAATAATTCTGTAAATGATGCAATTACTCAAAACAATGCAAAATATGATGAACTATTAAATAATTTAGACAATAAATTAGATTTGCAAAAAGAAGAACAAATTAAATTTTTTGAAGAAGAAAAAGAAAATATTAATAAATTACAAGAAGAATTATCTAATGCTATAGATGAAAAAATAGAAAAAAATAACATTAACTATAATAATGTAATGCTAGAGCAGAATCTTAAGAATTTCAAAGAAATTTCCAGTTTAAGAAAAGGTCAAAAAGATTTAGAAGCAAATATCAATGAAAATATAAATAATTCTGTAAATGATGCAATTACTCAAAACAATGCTAAATACGATGAGTTAATAAACAATTTAAATACTAAATTAGACTCACAAAAAGAAGAACAAACTAGATTCCTAGAAGAAGAAAAAGAAAATCTTAACAAGAAGAACGAAGAATTATTAAACAATGTAAATGATACAATTAATCAGAATAATGCTAAGTACGAAGAATTGATTAATAATTTAAATACAAAAGTAGATGATAATACTTCTAAATTGCAGGAAGAAATATCTAATAAGATAGACGAGAAACTTGATCAAAATAATGCCAACTATAACAGTGTGATGTTGGAACAGAATCTTAAAACTTTCAAAGATATATCAAGTTTAAGAAAAGGCCAAAAAGATTTAGAAGAAAGTTTGAATGAATCTATCAGTCAGAATAATGCAAAATATGATGAGTTAATAAACAATTTAAATAATAAATTAGACTCACAAAAAGAAGAACAAACTAGATTCCTAGAAGAAGAAAAAGAAAATCTTAACAAGAAGAACGAAGAATTATTAAACAATGTAAATGATACAATTAATCAGAATAATGCTAAGTACGAAGAATTGATTAATAATTTAAATACAAAAGTAGATGATAATACTTCTAAATTGCAGGAAGAAATATCTAATAAGATAGACGAGAAACTTGATCAAAATAATGCCAACTATAACAGTGTGATGTTGGAACAGAATCTTAAAACTTTCAAAGATATATCAAGTTTAAGAAAAGGCCAGAAAGATTTAGAAGAAAGTTTAAACGAATCTATAGCTCAGAATAATGCTAAATATGATGAATTAATAAATAATTTAAATACTAAATTAGACTCACAAAAAGAAGAACAAACAAGATTCTTAGAGGAAGAAAAAGAAAATTTAAATAAAAAGAATGAAGAATTAGTTAACACTGTAAACGAAACAATTAATCAAAATAATGCTAAATATGAAGAATTGATTAATAATTTAAATAATAAAGTAGATGATAATACTTCTAAATTGCAGGAAGAAATATCTAATAAGATAGACGAGAAACTTGATCAAAATAATGCCAACTATAACAGTGTGATGTTGGAACAGAATCTTAAAACTTTCAAAGATATATCAAGTTTAAGAAAAGGCCAGAAAGATTTAGAAGAAAGTTTAAACGAATCTATAGCTCAGAATAATGCTAAATATGATGAATTAATAAATAATTTAAATACTAAATTAGACTCACAAAAAGAAGAACAAACAAGATTCTTAGAGGAAGAAAAAGAAAATTTAAATAAAAAGAATGGAGAATTAGTTAACAATGTAAACGAAACAATTAATCAGAATAATGCTAAATATGAAGAATTGATTAATAATTTAAATAATAAAGTAGATGATAATACTTCTAAATTACAAGAAGAAATATCTAATAAGATAGATGAAAAACTTGATCAAAATAATGCCAACTATAACATTGTAATGTTGGAGCAGAATTTAAAAACTTTCAAAGAGATATCCGGTTTAAGAAAAGGTCAGAAAGATTTAGAAGAAAGTTTAAACGAATCTATAGCTCAGAATAATGCCAAATATGATGAATTAATAAATAATTTAAATACTAAATTAGATTCACAGAAAGAAGAACAAACAAGAGTTTTAGAGGAAGAAAAAGAAAATCTTAACAAGAAGAACGAAGAACTAGTTAACAATGTAAACGATACAATTAATCAGAACAATGCTAAGTACGAAGAATTGATTAATAATTTAGGTTCAAAAGTAGATGAAAATTCTGGTAATATAAATAAATTGCAGGAAGAAATATCTAATAAAATAGACGAAAAACTTGAACAGAATAATGCCAACTATAACAGTGTGATGTTGGAACAGAATCTTAAAACTTTCAAAGATATATCAAGTTTAAGAAAAGGCCAGAAAGATTTAGAAGAAAGTTTAAACGAATCTATAGCTCAGAATAATGCTAAATATGATGAATTAATAAATAATTTAAATACTAAATTAGACTCACAAAAAGAAGAACAAACAAGATTCTTAGAGGAAGAAAAAGAAAATTTAAATAAAAAGAATGAAGAATTAGTTAACACTGTAAACGAAACAATTAATCAAAATAATGCTAAATATGAAGAATTGATTAATAATTTAAATAATAAAGTAGATGATAATACTTCTAAATTGCAGGAAGAAATATCTAATAAGATAGACGAGAAACTTGATCAAAATAATGCCAACTATAACAGTGTGATGTTGGAACAGAATCTTAAAACTTTCAAAGATATATCAAGTTTAAGAAAAGG
>NZ_CALXRM010000028.1 GCF_944390845.1 uncultured Brachyspira sp. | reverse complement strand
ACTTTTTGCAACTTTTTGCGGCGGGAAAAAGTTGACTAAAAAAATGACAAAGTTAAAAATTTTTGGTATATACTGAAGCAAATATATTTTATCAAAAATAATATTATATTTAAAAAAATATACAACTCTTTTACTAAAAAGTATCTTAATATAAAAATATATAATTATATTACCAAGTCTTTTTTATTTCTTTCAAAATAGCTTCTGTCAATTTTATAGTATTAACATCATCTTCTATAGAAACGAATCTTTTATCCTTTCCTAATATACAATTAGCAAAATGTTCATCTTCTAATTTCAATGGATTATCCCTGTGAATGAAAACTCTTTCAATAATAGATTCTTGTTTATAATTTATTCCTACAGAAGTTTTTATATTACTTTGGCTTGTAGCTTGTCTATGTATTGTAATATCCTGAGTAGCATAATCTAGTATAAAATATGCTTCTTCTGTACTTATGGCTAAAGTTCTAATTTTTTCCTGAGTCACTCTGCTTGCACTAATTGTAGCTATAGTTTCATCTTCAAATTCTAATAATGCACTTGCTATATCTTCATTATTTGTTCTTATTCTTTTACCGCTTGCAGAAAATCTTACAATAGGCTTTTTCACCAAAGAAGTTACAATATCAAGATCATGAATCATAATATCAAAAACAACTCCAACATCAGTAATACGAGGAGTAAATGGAGCTAATCTTCTAGCTTCTATTAAATAAGGTTTCTCTATTATATGATGAAGTTCTTGAACAGCACCATTGAATCTTTCAACGTGTCCTACTTGAAGTATAACATTTTTTTGTTTTACTAAAGCTTCCAATTCCAAAGCTTGTTCATAAGTTTCTGTCATTGGTTTTTCTACTAATACATGTTTTCCTTTCTCTACAGCTTTTTTAGCTATTTCAAAATGGTATATTGTAGGTGATGCGATTATTACAGCATCTGCATTGTCTATAGCTTCATCTATACTATTAAACTTATTTATATTATATTTTTGAGACAATTCATTTAGATGATCTTCATTAGCATCGTATATACCTGCTAAATTTATTTGATTTATTTGATTTATAACATTCAAATGGAATTGACCCATTCTTCCAACACCTATAAGACTTATATTTACTTTATCCATAAAAAATTTCCTTTTATTCAAAATTTATTAACGTACTAATATAGGCTATAAAAAATCTAAGCCCTCTTTACAAATTATAATAATAATTTTACAAAATTCAATAAGATTTTTTGATTTTAAATACTATCAAATAATTAAAAAGTATTGTATATTCTCTATATAAATTTATCATAATTATGGAGGGTATATGAAAACAGACATAGAAATAGCACAAGAATGCAAATTAGAAAGAATAGATAATATTGCTAAAATGCTTAATCTAACAGATGATGATTATGAAGTATACGGTAAATATAAAGCAAAAATAGAATTATCTGTTTTAAAAAAATTAAAAGATAAACCTAATGGAAAATTAGTATTAGTAACAGCAATAACACCAACACCTGCAGGAGAAGGAAAATCAACAGTTACTATAGGACTTACTCAAGGTTTAAATAAAATAGGTAAGAATGCTGTTGCTGCTTTGAGAGAACCTTCACTTGGACCGGTATTCGGAATCAAAGGCGGAGCTTGCGGAGGAGGATATGCTCAAATAGTTCCAATGGAAGATATTAACTTGCATTTCAATGGAGATTTTCATGCTATAGGAAGTGCACATAATTTAATATCTGCTTGTATAGATAATCATATCAAACAAGGCAATGAATTAAAGATTGATACTAATAAAATAATATTCAAAAGAGTTGTTGATATGAATGACAGAGCATTGAGAGATATTGTCATAGGACTCGGAGGAAGTGAAAATGGAGTTACAAGACAATCATCTTTCCAAATAACTGTTGCTTCAGAAATAATGGCTATACTTTGTTTATCTAATTCTTTAATGGATTTAAAAGAGAGAATAGGAAATATAGTATTTGCTTATGATGTTAATGATAATCCTTTAAAAGTAAAAGATTTAAAAGTTGAAGGAGCTGCATGTGCATTGCTTAAAGATGCAATAAAACCAAATCTAGTTCAAACACTTGAGAATACTCCTGCTATAGTACATGGAGGCCCTTTTGCCAATATAGCTCATGGATGTAACTCAATACTTGCTACAAAATTAGCTTTGAAACTTTCTGACTATACTATTACTGAAGCTGGTTTTGCTGCTGATTTAGGTGCTGAAAAATTCCTTGATATTAAATGCCGTGTTGCTGAATTAAAACCTAATTGTATAGTATTGGTAGCTACTATAAGAGCATTGAAACATCATGGCGGAGCTTTGGAACTTAATAAAGAAGATTTAAATGCTTTGAATAAAGGTTTTGATAATTTAGATAAGCATATTGAAAACATGAAAAAATATAATGTTCCTGTTGTTGTTGCTATTAATAAATTTGTTTCTGATACTGATAAAGAAGTAGAATTAATAAAAAAACATTGCGAAGATATGGGCGTTGATATTTCATTATGTGAGGTTTGGGAGCATGGCGGAGAAGGTGGAAAAGATTTAGCTGAAAAAGTTGTAAAAGCAGCTTCTCAAGAATCTAATTATAAACCTTTATATGATTTAGAAAAAAGTATAAAAGAAAAAATAGAATGTATATGTAAAGAAATATACGGAGCAGGAGAAATAAAATTCTCTAATAAAGCTAATAAAATGATGAAAAAAATAGAAAGTATCGGATACGGTAATCTTCCTATATGTATGTCAAAAACACAAAAATCAATATCCGATAACCCTACCCTATTGAATGCTCCTAAAGGATACACTTTAAATATTGATGAAGTTAAACTAGCTTCAGGTGCAGGATTTATAATTGCTATGGCTGGCGGTATAATAGATATGCCTGGCCTTCCAAAAGTACCAGCTGCATGCAATATAGATATAGATGAAAATGGTAAGATAAGCGGATTATTTTAATATATACTGAAAATTTTTAACTTTGTCATTTTTTTAGTCAACTTTTTCCCGCCGCAAAAAGTTGCAAAAAGTGCAAGGATGGAATTAGTACTAAATCATACTAAAATTGTATTACATGTAAGATATATTGTTAATTTTGCACAATAATGAGTAATCAGCCGCATACTTTGCAGTACTTCCTTCGGTCGCGTATAGTGGACATTTGATAAGATGAAATAGTACCGTGCGGGAAGGTGCCCGCGAAGCGTACCGAGCTTGTTGAGGTAGAGCTCGCGGTTGACAAAATATAGTTGTTTAGGTATATAATAAAAAGAGCTATGAATAAAATATCATAGATCTTTTTTTATTTTTAATTTAATAATAATTTTTAATTTGCAGTAGTAGTTGTAGTACTGCCTGCTGAAGCTGTATCATCGGTAGTTGTAGTAGTACCATCTGTTGCTGTCGCATCATCAGTAGTAGTTGTACCATCTGTTGCAGTAGTATCATCAGTAGTAGTTGTACCATCTGTTGCAGCTGCATCATCGGTAGTTGTCGTTCCGTCTGTAGCAGTAGTATCATCAGTAGTTGTAGTAGTACCATCTGCTGCTGTTTCATCAGTAGCAGTACCATCTGTTACTGTTGTATCAGCAGGTTCCTCTGTAACAGGAGGAGGCGGAACTTTAAGATTATCAATATCTTCTGCTTTGATATTTAAATCCATTCTTCTAATTACTGTTTTTGCAACTTCTATTTCAACTGCTTCTCCTAATGCATCAAGCAATGTTATTTCAGGATCCTCATTCTTATATTGCTTCATTTCAAGTACATAACCTTCAGCATCTCTAGCAACAGTAGTTTTATTTCTTCCGTCATTTTCTATATCAATAGTAACTCCATCAGCTCTAACTTCATTAACAGTGCTTCTTCCGTCCACATAAGTTTTTGAAGTTGAAGTACTTCCGTCAGCTTCTGTTGCTGTAGTTTCTGTATTGCCTGCTACATCTCTTATAACTACTATACTAGAACCATTAGGTTTTACTGTAGTTGTTATGCTGCTTGAATCTGCAGATACTATTTCTGTTACAGTACTTGAATCTTTATTCAAAGTAGTAGTTTCTCTTGAACCGTCCTGTCTTATTATTCTCTTTATAGTAGTTCCGTCAGGCATTTTTATTTCGCTTATAGTATCATTAGCAACAGTATCAGTTATAACAGTTCCGTCAACCTTTTTAGTTACAACTGTGAAAGAACCATCTTCATTATATGTTTTAGTAATAATGCTTCCGTCATCAGCTTTAACATTGTATGAGAATGTTCCTGCACCTGCTCCAGATGAATTTCTTTCTTCCACTCTGCCGTCAGGATAAACTATTTTTAAATTACTTATTCCATTTGTATCAACAGTTGTAGTTCCTATACTTCCGTCTATATAATTAGCAACCACAACATAACTTCCGTCTGGATTTTCAGTTTTTACTATAACTGCCCCATCAACACGTTTTGTTTCTGTTTTTATATTTCCTAAATTATCCTCAGTTCTTTTTACTTCTGTTCCGTCTAAACTTCTAGTATAGAAGAATGCTCCGTTATCATCTTTATAATTTGTAGTTATAGAACCATCGGATCTTTCTACTACAAATGCTTTATTACTGTCTAATGTTTTTCTGTTTATGAAAGAACCGTCAGGATATAAAGTATATTCAAAAGTATCTCCTGAAGCTGTTTTTGTATTGATAGATTTTGAATTATCTATCATATATGTTTCAACTCTTGTATCCCCATTTTCAAATACTGTTTCTATTTCTCTTTTTCCATAAGGATATATAGTATCTGAAACTTCATAATTATTTGAATACATTTTAGTTTTTTCTATCTTTCCATTTTCATAAACTATTCTAACACCATTAGGATATATAGTTTCTCTTTCATAATCAAAATTAGGGAATATATTTTCTGTTGTTATGCTTCCGTCATTATTAGTATTTACCCTATAATTATTTGTGAAAGGCATAAATCTTATAGAAGTATCATTGCTTCTTATCAAAGCTATAACTCTTTCTAACGATTCTTTTTGATAATAGTCGCCTCCGACATTTGTCAAAAATATTTCATAAGATATAGCAGCATTAGTTATTTCACCAAGTGCTAAGAAAGTATGTCCCATATTTAAATAAGCACTATAATATAATGCCCAAGTATTATATGCATCTACTGAAGCAATATTAGTTTTTATTTCTACCATATTGCCGTTAGTATCCATAACATTAGTCATTATAACTATGTTTGTAACTGTGAAAGGTTTTTCTTCAGTTATTACATAAGTTGATCCTGTAGTTGTAGAATTTGTATTCATAACTACATTATTTGAATCTCCGGCATTTTGATTTGTATCAATACTTGGAGGTAAAGCTGTTTCTGAAGCAGCAGGATCTACAACTTCAAGATTAAAGTTAGTATTAGCCTCAAATATAACTGTTGTATTTGTAAACTCATAATCATTTGTATATGTATTTGTTATAACTACATTTGTAAATAATGGCAATTTTGTAAATGTACTATCCAATGTAGTTTTTATATTTTCATTGGCTTGATTAAGATTATTTATAGCATCAGATATATAATTAGTATCAGATGCATTTGTCATCATAGTATTATTAGTTGATATTATATTTGTTGTTGGTGTAGTTAATGTATTTGTACTTAATAGATTTGTACTTATTGTGTCAGCTGCAAATCCATTTGTAAGTGAAAGATTTGTAATAGATTCATTTGAAGATATTTCATCAACATCAAAAACAAATACTGTATTAGTTACAACATTTTGAGAAACTGTATAATTAGTTAATACTTCATGATTTAATTTAGTTGTATAAGGAGAATGCAAACGCTCTATTGATCTGTTATACCAAAGCAAAGCATCTTCATAATTTTTTAATTGATAGTATGAGTTTGCTATATTATTACAATAAGAATATGAATCATTTATATCAAATGCCAATTTATAATAATCTATTGCATTTTGATACTGTTTATCTTGGAAATAACATGCTCCTATATAATAATAAAGCATGTCATTTGTAGATAATGGTCTTCTTTTCAAATATAAAAGAAAAGCTTCTCTTGCAAAATTATATTTTTTTTGGAAGAAAAGTTTTTCAGCATTATAAAATTCTCTGTCTATATTTCTTTCATCATTCGGTGCTGCATTCTGAGCAAATAATGATGATAATGATATAAAAATACTAAATATTATAATAATTTTTTTCATAATAATATAATCCTTTTTTATTTTGAAGGATAATATTTAAAACTATCAGTTTTTTATATAGTCAAAATAATGATTAAATAGTGAGAAAAGTATATACTCACTATATCCTCTTACTTTTTTATTTTTATCTAAAACATCATTTAAAAATTCAAATGTTTTTTCATTAGGATTTTCTATATAATACAGTCTTTCTTTAGATAAAGATAAACTCTCATTCTTTATCATTTTAATAATAGAAAGTTCTTTTAATTTATCCTTTTTATCTTCTCTGCTAGCCTGATACGAAAATAAGCGTTTAACTAAATTTTCAAACACTATTTTGTTATACATTACAGCACGTCTTACATCTGTATCAACACTGCCGTCATAATTACTAATTTCGCTGTCAAATATAGCTATAGATATAGCAGATCTTATGTCAGCGAATACTGCTTTTTCTTCTTTTAGTTTAAATTTTTTATTAGACATAATACTAGAAAATTTTACCTTTATTTAAAATATAATACAAAATATTATATCGACAAAGTAAAAATTTTAATTAGACTAAAAAAATCCCCTTCCATAAGTTATTTATGAAAGGGGTAAAATTATTTACAGTATATTAAATAATTATTTGTTTTTAATAGGATCATTAGGGTTTGAAGCAGCTTCTTTTTTAGATAATCCGCGAGCCCATTGACCTGTAATGAATAATTCTATAACTGCTAATATTATCATAATAGCAGCTATTGCAGCTAATACATAACCGTCAAAAGTAGCTTTCATAACATTAGTATATACTACTAAGCATAAAGCGGAAAGAGTAACAGCAAACATGAATACTAAAGGAATAATAGTTTCCCAAGAGTTTCTTTTTTGAGTATTTTTTATCCAAGCAGCAACAGCAAGTAATGCTAAACCTGCTAATAATTGGTTAGCACTTCCAAATATAGGCCATATTCTTTCATAGCCGTAAAGAGTAAATCCTAAAGATATGGCAACAGTAATACCTGTAGCAAGATAAGGATTTGTAAATACGGTTTTTACTGTTCTTCCATCTTCAGTATAGTATTCACCCAATTCTTGAACCAAGTATCTTCCTATACGAGTGGCACTGTCTAAAGAAGTTAAAGTAAAAGAAGCGAATGCTAAAGTAACAAAAGTTTGACCTAATCCCATAGGTATTCCAAAAGAATTCATAAATGTTGCAACGCCTAAAGCAAATCTAGCAGCTGGAGTTCCTTCAGTATTTCCTGCAATTGCAGCAACGCTCATTAAAGCAACTATTGCAACTATACCTTCTATAAGCATAGCTCCGTAACCTACAAGTTTAGCATCTTTTTCGCTATTAAGCTGTTTAGCACTAGTTCCAGAACTTACTAAAGAGTGAAAACCTGATATAGCTCCGCAGGCAACGGTAATAAATAGTATAGGAAACAAATAATTGCCAGCACTAGGCAAAAAGCCATTGAAAGCGGACATTTGTACAGAAGGTCTCATAATTATCAAACCAACTACTCCTCCTGCTACCATAGCATATAATAAAAAAGAAGACAAATAGTCTCTAGGCTGCAGAAGTATCCACACAGGCAGAAGAGAAGCACATATTATATATATTACCAATATTATTTGCCAATGAACTTTAGTTAAAGCTAAGAACGGAAATTTATCAGATAAAAAAACTACAGCCGCTAATAGCACAACTCCTATTACAGTTGAAACAGTTACGTTTACGCCTCTTCTATAAACCAAAAAACCGAATAACAATGCCAAAACTATAAAAAGCATACTCGCAGTGCCTGCAGCAGCTTTCTGTTTTTCCGCTAAATCTATAGCGTCAATATTTCCAACTGTCTGAACGTTTACTGCGAAAGTACCTGCTGTAATATCCAAAAATGCAGCAACAACTAAACAAATGGTAATGAAAGCATAAAGAGTGAACATTATCTTACCTTTTTGGCTAACATTACTTCTTATAACTTCTCCGATAGATTTACCTTCATGTCTTAAAGAAGCAAGTAATGAACCGTAATCATGCACACCTCCGAAGAATACGCATCCGAATATAATCCATAAATACACAGGCAGCCAGCCGAACATAGTAGCAATAATAGGACCTGTAATAGGACCGGCTCCAGCTATTGAAGAAAAATGGTGTCCTAATAATACTTTAGCATCTGTAGGAACATAGTCTCTGCCATCAGGTCTAGTATGAGCAGGAGTCTTTCTGCCCGGATCTACACCCCATTTTTTCGCTAGATATGAACCGTAAGTTATATAGGCTATGAAAAATATAATCATACCTAACAATAGAAGAATGAAAGCATTCATTTTTATCTCCTTTTTTATTTGTTTTATAACCTCCTAAAAATCCGAAAGAAGAAGTTTTAACTCTTTCTTACGCATTTTAGGTAAGTATACATTTTTATCTGTCATAGACACTATAGCATATTGTGTTTCTGACCAGCCATGAAATAATAGTTTGTAATTAACTTTATAAAAAAATTTCCTAGCCATTTTCTCCCATTCCTTATCTAATGGGCTTTCTGTTACTATTATTCCTGTTATTACACTTCTTTTATGAAATTTGTTAGGATTTGCTAATATAGGAGTTAATCTAACTAACATATCTTGGAATTTTTCTATATCTTCCTTCTTCAATTCTTTTATGAATCTTAAAAGCATATGTTCAAATACTGAATAACCCTCATAAACTGTTGATTTTGTTATGAATGATTTGAAAAAATCATTTCTGTGGAAAGCATAAAGATCAAAATATTCATCTTCTTTCGTAATTTCATATTCTAAATCAAAATGTCTCATAAGTTTTTCTGAAACATTGAATATGTATTTTTTTACATTTTCATTTTCAATGTGAAGTTTTGCCATATCTTTTTCTCCATGCTATATATTATATAAAGTTTTTATACATTGTCAAGTTTCTATACATATCAATTAGTATTAATTATTATTTAGTACTATATATTGAAAACCTCAAATTTTCATGTATTTTACATATTAAAAATATAAATAATCATATAATAATATTAAATTATCACTTATAAAACAAAAAACTTATTTTTATACTACAAAGTATAATCAATATTGTATACAGTAATTACATATATGTAATTATAAATAGTTTTTCACTAATTACTATTTATAAAATTTTTTTATATTTTTTTATAATAAAAAAGGCTACCATTAAATAAATAATGATAGCCACAAAATTTTTAACTATTTATATGTTTATAAATCAATATACACCATTATAAGCATCTAAATACATCTGTTTGATCTCTTTCATTAAAGGATAAACAGGGTTAGCACCAGTACATTGGTCATTAAATGCTTGTTCAACTATAGTGTCAAGTTTAGCCATAAAGTCTTCTTCTTTAACACCATATTCTCTTATAGACAAAGGTATATCCAATTCTTTTTTAAGATTATTGATAGCATTTATCAAATTAGTAACTTTTTCTGCATTATCTTTACCGCCAAGATTTAATAAATCAGCAACTGCAGCATATCTTTCCTGACCATGAGGATATTTATATTGAGGGAATAAACCTTGTTTTAAAGGTTTTTCATTAGCATTATATTTAACAACCTGACATATAAGTAAAGCATTAGCAAAACCGTGAGGTATATTGAAAGCAGCACCTAATTTGTGAGCCATAGAGTGACAAACACCTAAGAAAGCGTTAGCAAAAGCCATACCAGCAAGAGAAGCAGCATAATGCATATTTTCACGAGCTACTGGGTTGCTTGCACCTTCTTTATATGAAGCAGGTAAATATTTGAATATAAGTTTTATAGCTTTTTCAGCATTACAGTTAGAGAATTCTGTAGCACATATAGAAGCATAAGCCTCAAGAGCATGTGTTAAAGAGTCTATACCGCTTGCAGCACAAAGACTTTTTGGCATACTCATAACTAAATTAGCATCTAATATAGCCATATTAGGAGTTAAAGCATAATCAGTTATTGGGTATTTAATATGTGTAGCATCATCTGTAATAACAGCAAATGGAGTAGTTTCAGAACCTGTACCTGATGTAGTAGGTATAGCAACAAATTCTGCTTTTTTACCTAATTCGCCGGCATCGCATATTCTTTTTCTTATATCCATAAATACCATAGCTATATCTTCAAATTTAACTTGTGGGTTTTCATATAATAACCAAGCTATTTTACCAGCGTCTATTGGAGAACCGCCTCCTAAAGCTATAATTACATCTGGTTCAAAAGATTTAGCAACTTTTAATATATCCATTACAGTTCCAATAGTTGGATCTGGTTTAACATCAGAGAATATAGAATATTGTACTCCTATATCATCTAATACTTTAGTAACATTATCAGTGATACCTAATTTAAATAAAGGTCCGTCTGTAATGATAAGAGCTCTTTTTTTATCAGCATACTCTCTTAAAGCAACATCTAAAGAACCTCTTTTTAAATATATTTTTCTTGGTACTTTATACCATAACATATTTTCTCTCCTTGAAGCTACTGATTTAATATTTAATAGATGTTTAACACCAACGTTTTCACTTGTAGAGTTATTACCCCAGCTTCCGCAACCTAATGTCAAAGACGGCTCTAATCTAAAGTTATAAACATCTCCTATAGCTCCTTGAGAAGATGGCATATTTACAAGTATTCTTCCTGTAGGCATTTTCTCATAGAATTTTGCTATTCTTTCTTTTTGATTGTCTTCATCTGTGTATAATACTGAAGTGTGTCCAAGTCCGCCGAATACTATTAAACTATGAGCTTTATTTAAAGCATCTTCATAGTCTTCAGCTTTGTACATACCAAGTACTGGTGATAATTTTTCATAAGAGAATGCTTCTTCTTTGCTAATAGCACTAGCTTCACCTATAAGAACTTTTGTTTCTTCTGGAACTGTAACACCAGCCATTTGAGCTATAACATAAGCAGGCTGACCTACTATTTTAGCATTTAAAGCTCCATCTATAATCATTACTTTACTAAGTTTAGCTTTTTCTTCTTCATTTAAAAGATAAGCACCTCTGTAAAGGAATTCTTTTTTAACTTCTTCATAAACATCTTTTACAACTACAACAGTTTGTTCACTAGCACATATCATACCATTATCAAATGTTTTACTCATTAAAACTGAGCTAACAGCCATTTTTATATCAGCTGTTTCATCTATAATAGCAGGAGTATTACCAGCACCTACACCTAAAGCAGGTTTACCGCTAGAATAAGCAGCTTTAACCATACCAGGTCCGCCTGTAGCAAGTATTAAATCTATTTGAGGGTGACTCATTAAAGCAGCTGAAAGTTCAACTGTAGGTTCCTGTATACAGCCTATAAGTCCGTCTGGAGCTCCGTTTGCAACAGCAACTTCATTGATGATTTTACATACTTCATAAGTACATTTTTTTGCTCTTGGGTGAGGAGAAAATACTATAGCATTTCTTGTTTTTAAAGTTATTAATGCTTTAAATGCTGCTGTAGATGTTGGGTTTGTAGTAGGTACAACGCCAGCTATTACACCTATAGGCTCAGCAACTTTTTTCATTCCCATTGCTACATCTTCACTAATGATGCCGCAAGTTTTCATATCTTTATATTTATTGTAAATATACTCTGAAGCGAAGTGATTTTTTATAACTTTGTCTTCAACAACGCCCATTCCTGTTTCTTCGCAAGCCATTTTTGCTAAAGGTATTCTTCTGCTATTAATTGCAATGGCACATGCTTTGAATATAGCATCTACTTGCTCTTGTGTAAAAGTAGCATATATTTCTTGTGCTTTTTTTGCTTTTGCTATTAATTCGTCGAGTACAGAATTTCCGCTTTTTACATTAGTCTCTTTGCTCATCTATATCTCCTATTTTTTAATTGTGATAAAATTATCAAATATTGTATCACATACTAACATAAAGTCAATAGCTAAAATAGTATATAACATAAATTAATACAAAAAAATATATTAGTATATAAATAATTATACCATTTCATCATTTATTAGACGTATAGTTGTTAATAATAGATAAAAACATCACATATATAACACTTAATTATGAAAAAATATTATTAATTTACTAAAGCAATAAAAGATTATTTAATAACTGGTAAAAAATTATTAGATATTATGAAGAAAATTTATGACATCAATAATAAAAAATTTAAAAATTGATTAATAAAAATTAGCCGTTTAAAGTATAAAAATACTAAAAACGACTAATTTTATAAATTTTAAGAGTTATAGGAAAGAGCCTTCTAATTTAGTATCACCTAATAGATGTTTTTCTATAGATGCAGCTATTGAAACAAAAGAATCTCTAACACCTATATCAACATTATTTTTTAATTTTTTTCCATAAGCCAATATAGGTATATATTCCCTAGTATGATCGCTTCCTTTGTAAGTTGGATCGCATCCATGATCTGCTGTTATAATAAACAAATCATCATCATTTAAATTTTCAATCATTTCTGGAATATATTTATCAAATTCTTCCAAAGCATTTTTATATCCTTTAGGGTCTCTCCTATGACCATAAAGCATATCAAAATCAACCAAATTGGTAAATATTAATCCTTCATTAACTTCCTTAATAGCTTTAATTGTTTTTTCTATGCCATCAAGATTGTTTTTATTTGTTTTTCTGTTTTCTGTTATTCCGACACCTGCAAATATATCGCTTGTTTTTCCAATACCAATAACTGGTAAATTATGATTTTTCAATCTGTCAAGCATAGTCTCACCGCTTGGAGGTACGGAATAATCATGTCTTCTTTCTGTTCTTTTATAATTACCTTTGGTTCCTATATAAGGCCTTGCTATAACTCTAGCTATAGGAGAATATTCATTACATATTTCAAGAGCTTTTTCACATATTTTATAAAGCTCATCTATCGGTATTAATTCTTCATGTGCCGCTATTTGAAGTACTGAATCAGCTGAAGTATACACTATTAAAGCACCGTCTTTGAATTGTTCATCTGCATAATCATCTATTACTTCTGTTCCGGAATAAGGTTTATTGCATACTACCCTTCTTCCTGAAAATTCTTCTATCTTTTTTATGGTAATTTCTGGAAAACCATTTGGATATGTATTAAAAGGTTTTGTTGAAACAAGTCCGGCTATTTCCCAATGACCTGTTGTTGTATCTTTTGCTTTTGAAGTTTCCATTGCTTTTCCATAATACCCAGCAGCATTACTATTTTTAGAAACCCCTTCTATATCTATTATATTACCAAGTCCTATTTTCTCCATATTAGGAAGACTAACTCCGCCTTCAGCTTTAGCTAAATGAGCAAGAGTATTTACACCTTCATCACCAAAATCAGCTGCATCTGGTAAAGCACCAACACCGCAGCTGTCTACTACTATTAAAACGGCTTTCTTTTTACTCATATTTAAATCCTTTGAAATTGCATTCAATTTAATATAACCATTATAAAATAATAACATAAAAACTATAAGCATAAAAAAAGAGGATAGCATTACACTACCCTCTTAAAAATATAAAAATATTATAAATATTATTTTTTGCATCCTTTAGGTTTTTCATAACCAATTGCATCAGCCAATTCTTGGTCTATAACAACAACAACATCATTATGAAGTTTAAGGAAAGTAACTGGACATTTTGTTGTAACTTTATCATTAGTCAAAAGTTCTTTCATAGCAGCAGCTTTGCCTTTACCAATAGCAGCTATAACTATTTTTTTAGCTTTTAATATTCCGCCCATACCCATACTGAATGCTTCTCTAGGAACATCTTTTTCTGATTCAAAGAATCTTGCATTTGCTTTAATTGTTTTTTCATCAAGTTTAACACATAAAGCATTAGCATGTAAAGCTTCATCAGGCTCATTGAAAGCAATATGACCATTAGGGCCTACACCTAATAATTGTATATCTCTAGGTAATTTATCTATTTTTTTATTGAATTCATCTAATATTTTTTCTTTATCGCCTATACCGCTTGGAACGAAAGTATTTTTTTTATCGATATTAACATGATCAAATA
This sequence comes from uncultured Brachyspira sp., assembly GCF_944390845.1. Classification (GTDB taxonomy): domain Bacteria; phylum Spirochaetota; class Brachyspiria; order Brachyspirales; family Brachyspiraceae; genus Brachyspira; species Brachyspira pulli. The sequence continues at coordinate 23,691 of NZ_CALXRM010000028.1, read as the reverse complement.
GATTTTTATTCATAAAATATCTATAGCTCTGCTCATTTTTAGGATCAAGTCCTTTATATTCATCTAGGTTTACAGATTTAACTTCTTTAAAATCTATTTCTTTTTTCTCATAAGCTTTAATTAAATGAGGATATACAGCCTCAGCAGTACCTCCTGTAGCAAGTCCTAAAACCGCATCTTTTTTAACTTTAAGTAAATTAATAATTTCTGCTGCTGTTTTTTTACCAACTCCATTAGCGTCTTTAGCAACAATTACTTTTAACCCCATAATTATATTCTCCTTTATTAATTTGGATTATTATATTTTTCATAAATTCGCCTTCTACAAAATTATAACACATATATTATTTATTATCAAATATAACGATTTTTTTATTAATTTTTTCTATTGATTTTGATATAATTAAATATACAATTCTTAATAATAAAATTTGTAAGGAAAAAATAATGAGCAATCATATAAAAGTAAAAGCTGCAATATTTGATTTTGACGGTACCTTAGTTGATAGTGAAAGTTTATACACAAAAGCTTTAATTCATGTTTCTAATGAAATGAATGTTTTAAAAGATGTTGATTTCAAATCTTTTGCCGGTTATCAAACTCAAGATATAGACAATATATTAAAAAAAGAAGGACATAATATACCTGATAATTTTTTCAAAGAAGCTGAAATATATTTTAGAAAAATTATAGAAACTGATTTAGAAACTTTTGAAGGCGTATACGAAATATTAGAGAAATTAAAAAATATTGATATCGTTATAGCATCTAACAGTAATATTGATTATGTAACAAGAATGTCTGACAAAAAAGAAATATCTAAATATATGAAAGGCTATTCCTGCCACAATGAAAAATTAAAAGCAAAACCTGAACCAGATTTATTTTTAAATGCTTTTGAATTATTAAAAAAATTAAATCCTGATATACAAAAAGAAAATGTTATAATATTTGAAGACAGTATAGCTGGTATTTTAGGAGCTAAAAAAACAGGAATAACTACTATAGCTATTACAAACACTTATAATAAAGAAAAACTACTTGAAAATGGTGCTGATATTGTTGTTGATAGAATAGATAAAGCACTTGATTATATAGAAATAATTTGATAATAATTAATTTAAATAAAATATACAAAAATAAAGGGAGGCATAAAAAATATGCTCTCCCTTTTTTATATTAATTTAATATATATTTATTACATATCAGCTATGAATTTATACATTGGGAATTTTTTGCATAAAGCAGCAACTTTTTTAGCAACAGCATTAATAATTTTTTCATCATTGCTATTGCTTAATACTTCATCAATGTATTGAGTTAATTCCATAACATCTTTTTCTTTTAGACCTCTAGTAGTAATAGCTGGAGTACCAAGTCTTATACCGCTAGTAACCATTGGAGATTCTGTATCATAAGGTATGCCGTTTTTATTAGTAGTGATATGAGCTCTATCCAATATAGTCTCAGCAACCTGTCCTGTGATGCCTTTAGAAGCTTTAACATCTACTAATATCAAATGAGTATCTGTTCCGCCGGCAACCAATTCATAACCTTTAGCAAGGAATATATTGGCCATAGCTTCAGCATTCTTTAAAACTTGTTCCTGATACTTAACAAATTTAGGATCCAATGCCTCTTTAAAACATACTGCTTTAGCAGCTATAACATGCATTAAAGGTCCGCCTTGTATGCCAGGGAATATAGTTTTATCTATTTTTTTAGCTAATTCTTCTTCAGTAGATATAATATATCCGCCGCGAGGTCCTCTTAAAGTTTTATGAGTAGTACCAGTAACAAAATGTGCATACTCAACAGGATTAGGGTGAAGTCCTGCAGCTACTAATCCAGAAATATGAGCCATATCAACCATTAACATAGCATCCACTTCATCTGCTATCTCTCTAAATTTTTTGAAATCAATAAATCTAGGATAAGCACTTCCGCCTGCAACTATTAATTTAGGCTTAACTTTTTTAGCTATATCTCTAACTTCATTATAATCTATTTGCATAGTGTCTTTTCTAACACTATAATGCTCAAAATTATATATTTTACCAGAGAAATTTACATTTTTACCATGGGTTAAATGTCCGCCTGCATCCAATGATAAACCTAAACAAGTATCGCCAGGCTGCAACACTGCCATATAAACACCCATATTAGCTTGTGAACCAGAATGAGGCTGCACATTAATAAATGGTGCTTTAAACAATTTCTTTCCTCTTTCTCTAGCTAAATTCTCTACAACATCAACCTCACTGCATCCGCCGTAATATCTTTTAGATGGATAGCCTTCAGCATATTTGTTTGTAAATATAGAACCTTGTGCTTCCATAACAGCACGTGATACTATATTCTCACTAGCTATAAGTTCAAAACCACTAACTTCCCTTTTATACTCGTTTTTCATTGCTGCAAATATTTCTCTATCAGCAGTTTTTAATGGAACTTCAGATACATAATATTTAGGAGCAGCTACTTTCTTTTCCACTGTTTTCACAGCCTTTTTATCAGTTTTTTTTGATGCGGCTTTTTTAACAGCAACTGTTTTCTTAGCAGATTTTGATGAACTTTTATCTGCTGCCTTTTTTTTAGACACAGCCATATTTCCTCCAATGAAATTTTACTTGTATTTAATGATATACTAATATAGTTTTTTTTTCAATTATTATACATATATGAAGTATATTTTTTTAACTTTATAATTCAATAACTTAAAAAATTTATTTTAACAAAAACACCATATAGGTATTGATTTTTTTATTTTAAATGTTAGAATATACTAACAAATTAAAAAACAAACTAAACATTTTCACCTTAAAGGATTATAAATGAAATATATAATCATCTTCTCAATTATAATTACAAATTTTTTATATTCATACAATTCAAAAGAAATAAATAACTTTTATAATAATTACTATTCTTCAAATTATAATATAAAAGATATTGAAAACAATAATTCAAAAACATATAAAAATATATATCATCTAATAAAATCAAAAAATATACAAAACGAAAAAGAAAAATACAATTATCTAAAAGAAGCAATAAATAACAATGAAAATTATATAGAATCTAATGATATTGATTATCTAATAAGCGTATCTGAATTGATGGGCTATATAGTTTATTATTCTGGACTTTCTGAAAAAATTTCATTTGGAACAAAAAGTAAAGAAATATATAGAAAGATTTTAGAAACAGATGACTCAAACTTTTTTGCACTTCTTGGTACTGCTATAGGCTATATGCATGCTCCAGCCATAGGAGGGGGAAGCAATAAAAAAGCTTTTGAATATTTTAATAAAGCGTTAATTAATGCAAAAGAAAAGTATCAAAAATATTTATCTTATATTTGGCTGTCTCAATACTATTTCAAAGTAAAAGATAAAGAAAATTATAATAAATACATTGAAATGAGTAAAAGCATATATTCAGACGGACAATTATTAAAGGAGGCTATAGAGATAAATAACACTAAAAATAAGCCATTATAACTTCAAAAATAAAACAGATTTAATAGTGTGGGTTTCATAATAATATAGTATTAATAAAAAATACAAAGTTGTTAAAAAAATTATAAACAAAAATAAGGATAATAATATGAAACGTTTATATTTCATTTTAGCAGCTTTAATAATAAGCATGTACAATGTATTTGCTTATACTGTTGTAGAAGATTTTAATGACTTTTTAGTTGATGAAAATCAATTAAGAATAAGGCTTGATAGATTAGGAGTATTGGCAGGAACTGAGAATTTAAGATTTATGGTTGGAGTATCAGGTGAAACTGCAGGAGTATTGCTTGATAACTTAGACAGCGGTACTGAAGGAGGAATAAGTACTTTCAGACCTGCTGCTATAGCCGGATTCGGATATAAAACAGACAGTTTTGGTATAGGTTTAGGTTATCAATTCAAATATGTAAGCGGAAGCTGGCAGGCACATACACCTATAATAACAGCAACAGCTTTGAATGATAATTTGAGAATCAATGTCCCTGTTACAATAGGAGTAGGAAGCGGAAATGTTAATGACGGAGATATAGCAGTTTCAACAGATACTAGAATTGAATATTATACTGGAAATAATATTTTCAGCAGAATAAGAGTAAATCTTAAATATGGTATGTATAAATTAAAAGCTAATGAAAGCAGAAGCGGAGATTTAGCCAATGGCGGAAATCTAAGTATGGGTCCTATGAATTTAGGAACAGTTGGAGAAAATGGAAAATATGGTTTTATTAAAGATACAATAGGTCAATCTATAGGTGTAGATGTGAGAGGATATTTCATAGCTGCAACAGATCCTATATTAATAGAACCTCAAATAAGAATTGTTTATCAAGGCTCTATATCAGATTTTGAAGGTACTTCCTATAGAGTAACTCCTCCTGGTATGGATCCAAAAGAAGGAGGAGCAAAATTCGGATTATATAATATAGATGCTTCAAATCCTATAGGTGCTTTTGAATTAGGAAATTCTGGAACAATAGCATCAGCACCATATTATGATTTTACAGCACATAATATAATGTTTACAGGTGAAGGAGCTTCAATAGAAATAGGAGGAACAGAATATTATTTCACAAAGCCTCAATTTATAGGTATATCTGTTCCTGTAGGTTTTACAGCTGAAAGTGAATTTATAACTTTATACTTAGAACCTGCTGTATCATTCTCCATGATAACCGGCGGAATTAATGCTTATGCCAGCAGTTCAAAGCCTGTAAGAATACCTCCAATGTTTTACTCTCTTGGATATTTGGTATATGGAGAATTATATATAACTCCTAAACCTAATTTGGAATGGTATTTTGAAGCTCAAATTGGAGGTGCTACAACCGTTGATGGTATAGGTAATAGTGCCAACAGCAGTTTAGCATTTAATGGAAGTACTGGTATTACTTGGAAATTTTAAAATTAGCTAAATTATTGATATTGGGAAATATATTTATTGGGTGTCTTAAAATACAAGATGCCCAATATAAATTAAAAAGGTAAAAAAATGAATGTAATACAAAATAATATAACAATATTTTGCAATAACAAAGAATATAAAATAAATAAAAAAAGAGAAAAGGAAAAAGAATCTATTTTATGTATGATAGAAATTTACTGCAAACATAATCATAAAGAATATCATAAAAACTATAACAAAACATTTGGAAGCAAAAATATTTGCAGAGAATGCGAAGAAATATATCATTATGCATGTGAAAGAACTGACAGATGCAGATTTATGGAAACTAAAACATTTTGCAGTGCTTGTACTTCTCATTGTTATAAAAAAGATATGAAAGAAAAAATAAAAAAAATAATGTCCTTCTCTGGAAAAAGAATGTTATTTTACCGCCCAATAACAGCATTAAAACATATATTTGTAATGATAAAACATAATTTTAATAAAAATAAAAAATTAGATTTTAAAGGAGCGATATGAGAATATTATTTATAATTTTAGGTTTTATATTTGTAGCAATAGGTGCTGTAGGAATAGCAGTTCCAATACTTCCTACTACCCCATTTCTATTATTAGCTTCCTTCTTTTTTGCAAAAGGATCTAAAAGATTTCATGATTGGTTTATAAGCACAAAATTATACAAAAAACATTTAGAAAGTTTTGTGAAATCAAAGGCTATGACTTTAAAATCAAAATTAAGCATACTTTTACCAGTAAGTGCCATGCTTATAATTACATTCATATTTGTAAATAATCTGCATGCCAGAATAGTTCTTGTAATATTATTCATTGCAAAATATTTATACTTCTTCACACAAATAAAAACTATAAAGAATGAAGAATATATAAACAATGCTGTATTAGAAGAAAATAATGAAATGAACCTAAATAATAAACAAAAATTATAATAATATAAAAAATAATAAATAACGCTCTTTAGTTATATTTTTAGGAGATAATAATGAAAATATTTAAATATATTTTTATAGGGATAATTGTATTTTTATCTTTATTTAGTTTTGCCTATTCTAATGAAAATACTGAAACTAATGAAAATATTAATGAAAAGAAAGGATTTCAATCAGTATTAGATAATAGATTTTTTTCTATAGGTTTATTCAGCAGTGCAGATTCTATAAAGACAACTGTTAATATAGAATTTGGATTTAAAATAATGAAATATAATAATTTTCAAATAAAAAGCTATACAGCAATCACTGGTTCAAAAATATATGATGACAGCCCTAGAATGTATCAATTAGGAATCATGCAAAAATTTACATTCGGAGGCAATGATGAATATACTGGAAAAATAAGCATTGCAAGATACGGTTTTGCTTTTGGAAGTTTTGGAGTATTATCATTTGATGCAGATAAAAGCGGGAAATTTTTATTTTCACCTCCATTTTATTGGGAAATAGGCGGCGGTGCTGGTTTCAATATAAATGTAAGCAAGCATGTATCAATAGTATTGGAATTTGGCGGAGGAATTCATATGGTACATAATGGAAAAGAACTTGGATATCCTGAAAAAATTAATAAGGCAGGATTTGGAAGAATGAGTATAGGCGGAAGATATTATTTCTAATAAAAAGTAAGTTGAAGCCAGCTAGTGAGTAAACTCACTAGCTTATTATAATGTGTAGACGAAAACAATAATAAAATAATTGACATAAAATTAAAATCTCTTATAATTCAAATATCATACACTTATATAAGTTCATAATACGGTTGAACGTTTCTACCAATTACCAAAAAATAATTGACTATAAGTTTTTATATCATCATAAAAAATGGAGGAATAAAAATATGTCAAGTATTTTTATCAAAAACGTTTCTTCTATAATTACATGCGACAACAATGATACAGTTCATAATTCCAGCAATCTATTAATAGAAAATGGAGTTATTACTTACATAGGAAAAGAAGAAAAAAAAGCTGATAAAGTTATTGATGCTTCCGGCTGCTTTATGTATCCAGGACTTATCAATACACATCATCATTTGTATCAAATATTCAGCAGAAATTTGCCTCAAGTACAAAACATGGAATTATTTGAATGGCTTACAACTTTATATGAAATCTGGAAAAATATAAATAATGACGTTGTTTATTATAGTTCTATCACTGCAATGGGTGAATTATTAAAAACCGGCTGTACTACTTGTTTTGATCATCATTATTTATTCCCTCAAAAAAATTCAGAAATGTTGTTGGATTCACAATTTGCAGCTGCTAAAGATTTAGGAATAAGAATGTATGCTTCAAGAGGAAGTATGGATTTAAGTAAAAAAGACGGCGGACTTCCTCCTGATTCTGTTGTTCAGTCATTAGATGATATTTTAAAAGATTGTCAAAGAGTAGTAGAAAAGTATCATGATCCTTCCCGCTACTCTATGAATATGGTTGCATTGGCTCCTTGTGCTCCTTTCAATGTAACTGGTGAATTACTCAAACAATCTGCAGTATTGGCTAGGGATTTAAAAGTAAGACTTCATACTCATTTATGCGAAACTAAAGATGAAGAAGTATTCGTTAAAGAAAAATTCAATATGCGTCCTTTGGAATACATGGAATCTTTAGGCTGGGTTGGTAATGATGTTTGGTATGCTCATGGTATACACTTTAATGAAAAAGAATTAAAATTCCTAGCTGATACTCAAACTGGTGTAGCTCATTGTCCTATATCTAACATGAAATTAAGTTCCGGTATATGCAGAATACCTGAAATGCTTGAATTGAATGTTCCTGTTGGACTTGCTGTTGACGGAAGTGCAAGTAATGACGGATCTAGCCTACTTGAAGAAATGAGAGTTTGTTATTTGCTCCATAGACTCAATTCAAGTAATAAAGCCCCTACTGGATACGATATACTAAAAATAGCAACTAACGGCGGAGCTAGAGTTTTAGGCCGTGATGATATAGGAAGCTTGGAAGTTGGAAAAGCTGCCGACTTATTTATGATAGATATGAGAAAATTAGAAATGGTTGGTGCTAATTTCGATCCTAAATCATTATTCGGTACTATAGGCTGGAAAGGATCTGTTGATTACACTATAGTTAATGGAAAAGTAGTAGTAGAAAAAGGAAAACTAATAACTATAGATGAAGAAAAGATGTACAGACTTGCAAATGATACAGAAAATAAATATTTAGATAAAGCTAAATAATAAAAATTGTGAGCATCTAGCAAATTCGCCGAAGGCGGACAGAGTCATTTGCTAGATTTTATTAGCGAACAATTTTTATTAGCAATAATAATAAATAAATATTTGGATAAAGCTAAATAATAAAAACAAATAAATAAAAAAATAATAATAAATTTCATAAAAATATCCCTTCACGGCTTTAAATATTTTTTAAAGCCGTGCTTTTTATATTAACCAATAATTAAAAAATAATATCAACTATCGCACGGTAAACAAAACTAAATAATATAAAATAAATTGTAACGTGCGTTTAATGAATTCTTAAACAAATAAAATTTGGGTGGGATTTCTATTTTTATATTACTCTTTATAGATAAAAAAATAACATTGATAATTTAAACAACAAGTATTAAAGGGAGGGCTATGTAAAAAAAGCATTTATATATAAAAATTAAAAAAATATAATTATTGTACAAAAACTTGACAATGACAAAAGCCTTAATATACTTGAATGCAGATGGTAATTTTATATAATATCGGAGGTATATATTATGGAAATTTTCAGTTATATGGAAAAATATAATTATGAAGAATTAGTATTTTTCAATGACAGCAAAACAGGTCTTAAAGCTATTACATGTATTCACTCTACAAAATTAGGACCATCTTTAGGCGGAACAAGACTTTGGAATTATAAGTCAGAAAGTGAAGCCATAGAAGATGTTTTAAGACTTGCTAAAGGTATGTCATTAAAATCTGCATGTGCAGGACTTGATTTAGGCGGAGGTAAAACAGTAATAATAGCTGATCCTAAAAAAGTTAAAGGTAATGAAATATTCTGGAGATCTTACGGAAGATTCATTAATTCATTAAACGGAAGATACATCACTGCTGAAGATGTTAATACAAGTACAGAAGAAATGGAATATATAGCTAAAGAAACAAGCTTTGTAGCAGGACTTAGAAGCAAATCAGGTGACCCTTCTCCTATGACTGCTTACGGTGTTTATATGGCTATCAAAGCAAGTGCTTTAAAAGCTTTTGGAAGCGATAATTTATCAGGTAAAAAAATATCAGTTCAGGGCTTAGGTCATGTAGGTTTGGTATTATGCGATTATTTGGCAAAAGATAAAGCAGAATTAATAGTATCAGACATAGATAAAGAAAAAGTAAAAAAAGTTGTAGAATTATACAATGCTAAAGAAGTTGATGTTAATGCTATATATGAACAAGATGTTGATATATTTGCTCCTTGCGGATTAGGTGCTATTATTAATGATGACACTATACCTAAATTAAAATGTAAAGTTGTAGCAGGTTCAGCTAATAATGTTCTTAAAGAATCTCATCATGGAAAAATCTTAAAAGACAAAGGTATTGTATATGCTCCGGATTATGTTGCTAATGCCGGAGGTGTTATTAATGTGGCTATGGAAAACCCTACTTATAATTATGAAGCTGCTAAAAGTGCTACAGAAAAAATATATAACAGAATATTAGAAATATTTGAAATTTCTGATGAACATAATATATCAACAAATGAAGCTGCAGACAAATTGGCTATGCAGAGAATAGATTCTATAAGTGAAATACATTCAAGATATATGAGAAATTAATTTAAAAATTATTTCTTTTTATTTAAGGAAGGGACTTTAAAAATTAAAGCCCCTTCTTTTTTATTATATACTTAATCAACTATATTTTGTCAATTTTTATATTGTTCTTTTGGGAAGCCCACCGCACACCATAGTTAAAAAGTACTCCATACAGTCTCAGGCAGTCCTTTCAGTCGCAAAAGAAGTGGGGTGCTACGAAGTACGCAGAGCTGCACTCTGTGTGCTTAGCAGTGGGCAAAGCCCCAGATATAAAAGCAAAAATGTAAATTTATTTTTGACAAAGTATATTTGTTTAGGTATATACTAAATATACTATAATTTTTCTTTGTATTGACAAAAAATAATTATTGTTTAGAATGTAGGCACTTTAATAAAGTCTGATAAAGTTCAGGCTTTTATTTTGAATACAAAATGAACATTGTTCAGTTTGTATTTATAAAAACTTTAACACAATTTTTATAAACGGAGTATTATCATGAAATACATTATCATTCTGTCAATTATATTAAATGGAATTTTATATTCATATGATTCTAAAGATATTAATAATTTTTATAATAGCTATTATTCTTCAAATTATGATATAAACACCATAAAAAATAATTCTTCACAAACATATAAAAATATATATCATTTAATAGAATCAAAAAAGATTTCAGATAAAAAAGAAAAATATAATTATTTAAAAAATATTATAAATGAAAATGCAGGTTATGAAAAATCAGATTATACAGATTATCTAATAAGCGTATCAGAATTAATGAATTATATTGTTTATTTCACAGGACTTTCAGAAAAAATTTCTTATGGTTCAAAAAGCAAAGAAATATATCAAAAAATATTAAAGAAAGATGAATCAAACTTTTTTGCTCTTATAGGCACAGCAATAGCATATATGCATGCACCAGCTATAGCAGGCGGAAGTAATAAAAAAGCCTTTGAATATTTTAACAAAGCTTTAAACAATGCTAATGAAAAATATCAAAAATATTTATCTTATGTTTGGTTATCTCAATACTATTTTAAAGTAAAAGATAAAGATAACTACAATAAATATATAGAGATGAGCAAAAATATATATCCAAATGGAGAATTATTAAAAGAAGCTATAGAAAGAAATAATACCGAACAAAAAACTTTGTAAAATAATTTTTTATATGTTGACAAAATATATTAATAGTTTATACTGAACATTGTTCACTTTGATATTAGGGTAATTTTTATGAGAATAATATTTTTATGTTTAGCATTTATTTTTATGGCAATAGGTATAGTTGGAGTGGTAATTCCTATATTGCCTACTGCCCCATTTCTTTTGGTAGCAGCTTTTTTCTTTGCTAAAGGCTCAGAGAAATTCCATAACTGGTTTATGTCTACAAAACTATACAAAAAACATTTAGAAAGTTTTGTTCAATCTAAATCTATGACATTAAAATCTAAATTAAGCATACTAATACCTGTAAGCATTATGCTTATAATAGCATTCATATTTGTAAATAATTTGCATGCGAGAATAGCATTAGTAGTGCTTCTTATAGCTAAATACTTATATTTCTTTATATGTATAAAAACAATAAAAGAATATGATAATATAAAAACAAATATAGAATTAGATGAATAGATATAAAAATAACGGGGATATTTATGAATATAATTAAGTGCATCGTTATAATCAATATAATTTCTTTAAGTTTTTTTGATATTGCTTATAGCGAGGAAGATGATAAAAAAAACAGACTTGTATCAGGTTTGGATAATAGATTTTTTTCAATAGGAATTTACAGCAGTGCTGATACAATAAAAACAAGTGTCAATATAGAATTGGGCTTCAAATTATTTAAGTATAATAATTTTGAAATGAAAAGCTACACTTCTGTAATTGGTTCAAAAATATATGATGATAATCCTGATTTATACCAATTAGGATTTATGCAAAAAATAACATTTGGAGGAAAAGACGTATATACAGGTGATATTAGTATAGGAAGATATGCTTTTGCATTTGTAAGTTTTGGATTCTTATCATTTGATCCTGATAAAAGCGGAAAATTTTTATTTAGCAAACCGCTTTATTGGGAAGTTGGAGGCGGTGCTGGTTTTAATATTAATGTAAGCAAACATGTTGCAATAGTATTAGAATTTGGAGGAGGACTTCATGACATATTTAGCGGAAAGGATTTAGGATATCCAAAAAAACTTGATATGGTAGGTTTTGGAAGAAGGAGTATGGGAGTGAGATACTATATATTTTGAAAAATACTAAAAATATTAATTATAGGACAATTTTATTATGAACAATATAGTAACTTCAAAAGAAGATATATTAAAAGCAAGCAGGGAATTAATAAAAATAAAAGGACTTAATGCTATAAATATGCGTTCAGTTGCTGAAGCTGCCAATATAGCTGTAGGTTCTATTTATAATTATTTTAAATCTAAAGAAGAACTTACAATTGCTGTAATAGGAAGTGTTTGGTTTGATATATTTCACCCAACAAAGGTATGTTTAGAATCTGAGAATTTTATAGAAAGCATTGATTTAATTTTTAAGAGTTTAGAAAAAGGAAGTAAAAAATATCCAAAGTTCTTTTCAACCCACCCTACAATGGTATTCGGAAAAAGTAAAAATAAAGGTATAAACATGATGAATACTATTATTCAGCATATGAAAGACGGACTGTGTAAAACTCTTATGAATGATAAAAATGTAAGAGAAAATGCATTTGATGAAAATTTAACTCCTGAAACATTCATCAATATAGTATTTTCATTTATTATAAGCTCTATGATGAGCGGCAATTATGATAGTTCTGCAATAAAAGAGATAATAAAAAGAACTATTTATTAATATATATAATAATTAATATAAGGAAAATTTATGATAAGTAAAAGACTTATATCTTTAATGGGCAGTGCCAAAAAATATATAGCTTGGCATGTTGTAATACAGCTTATTAATCTTGCACTTAATATAACAGCAGTATTTTTTATGGCTGACATTATACAAAAAGCAGCTCAAGGAAATGTAGTAAAAGATGATATAATAAAAGTATCCGCTGCTATTTTTGTTATAGTAATATTAAGATTTATACTTAATATTTTAATGGCTAAAATGTCATATAAGGCTTCAGGCAGAGTAAAACAAACTTTAAGAGAAAAAATATATAATAAACTTTTAACATTGGGAAGCAGATATAAAGAAAAATTTTCTACAAGCGAAATTGTACAAATATCTATGGAAGGCGTTGATCAATTAGAAGTATATTTTGGAAGATATTTGCCTCAATTCTTTTATAGTATGATAGCTCCTATTATACTTTTTTGTGTACTTTCTACTATAAGTTTAAAATCAGCTGTTATACTTTTAATATGTGTTCCTCTAATACCAATATCTATTGTTGCTATAGTAAAAATTGCTAAAAGAATATTAAAAAAATATTGGGGAAGCTACAGCGATTTAGGTGAAATATTTTTAGAAGATGTACAGGGACTTACAACTTTAAAAATATATAAAGCTGATGAAAAGAAAAATGAGGAAATGAATATAGAAGCTGAAAAGTTTAGAATTGCCACAATGAATTTATTATTCATGCAATTAAACTCTACAACTATAATGGATATAATAGCTTACGGCGGAGCTGCTTTAGGAGTAATAATTTCAGTACTTGAATATATGAAAGGAAATATAAATTTGGCAGGAACATTCACTATAATAATGCTTTCTGCTGAATTCTTTATTCCTTTAAGACTTTTAGGTTCATTCTTCCATATAGCTATGAATGGAATTTCTGCAAGCGATAAAATGTTTGAAATATTGGATATGAAAGAAGATGATAAAAGAGTAAATAATATAAACAGAGAAAACGAGGAAATAACTTTTAAAGATGTAAGTTTCGCATACAATGAAGATAAAACTATATTAAAAAATATAAATCTCACTATAAAAGAAAAATCATTTGTTTCTATAGTAGGAGTTTCAGGTTCTGGAAAAAGTACTATTTCCGGATTAATATCTTTAAAGAATGAAAATTATAAAGGTTCTATAAAAATCGGTGATATAGAGCTTTCTACAATAGATAAAGATGATTTATACAAAAGAATAGTTGTTGTTGATCATAATAGTTATTTATTTGAAGGCACTGTATATGATAATTTAAAAATGGCAGGAGATCATATTACAGAAAAACAGATGAATGATGTATTAAAACAAGTTGAGCTTTATGACTTCCTACAATCTGAGAATGGATTACAAACTAATATAATGGAAAAAGCTGCAAATTTATCAGGCGGACAAAGACAGAGATTAGCTTTAGCAAGAGCAATACTTTTAAATGGAGACATATATATTTTTGATGAAGCTACTTCAAATGTTGATATTGAGAGCGAAGAAAGCATTATGGAAGTTATAAGAGATATTGCAAAAGAAAAAACAGTTATATTAATATCTCATAGACTTTATAACTGCATATTATCAGATCATATATATTTCTTAAAAGACGGAGTAATAAAAGAAGAAGGTACTCATACTCATTTAATGAATATAAATGGAGAGTATGCAAAAATCTATAATGAACAAAGCAATTTAGAAAGCATTACAAAAGGCGAAAGCTTAAGAATAGCTATTTGATAAATTTAAAAAATAGGAGTTTACAATGCGTAGAAGCGGTATAAGAATTATGGCGGAACTTATTGGTTTAATTGCTCCGCTTATGCATGTTATGATATTGGCAATAACCACAGGAGTATTAGGATTTTTATGTGCTATATCTATAACTATATTTGGAGGATATGCCATATTAACATATTTGGGGTTAAGTTCTATATTTACAATAAAGACAATATTTATTACTGTTTTAATACTCGCTGTTTCAAGAGGATTATTACATTATGCAGAACAATTAAGCAACCATTTCATAGCATTCAAATTACTTGCATTGATAAGAGATAAAGTTTTTAAAGCATTAAGAAAATTATCTCCTGCAAAACTTGAAGGCAGAGATAAAGGTAATTTAATAGCATTAATAACAAGCGATATAGAATTGCTTGAAGTATTTTATGCACATACTATTTCACCAATAGCTATAGGTGTATTAACTTCTCTTATAATGACAATATTTATAGGAAGTTTTAATATTATATTAGGTGCTATTGCTTTATTAGGATATTTCACTATAGGTTTTATAATACCTTATTTCTCATCAAAATTGGGTAAAAATACAGGTATGTCTTATAGAAATGATTTTGGAAAATTAAACAGTTATTTTCTTGACAGCTTATGGGGAATAAAAGAAATACTTCAATTCGGATACGGTGAAAAAAGAAGTAAAAATATAGAAACTAAAACTGATAATTTAATGCATCTTAATGAAAAACTAAAACAATATGAAGGATTCATCTCAGGAGTTACAACTTCTGCAGTATCAATATTTACATTGGCAGTATTAATTGCAAGTATTATAATAACAAAAGATGTAAAAAATAATTTTGTTAATATATTAATACCTACTATAGCAATGGCAAGCTCATTCGGCCCTGTAATAGCATTAAGCAATTTATCAAATAATTTGTTTATGACATTAGCAAGCGGAGAGAGAGTATTAAATTTACTTGCTGAAAAACCTATTATAGAAGAAGTATACAATGGAAAAGAAGATTTAGAATTTAATGGTCTTGAATGTCAAAATGTAAGTTTTGATTATGAGGGCGAAGAGATATTAAATGATTATAATTTAGAAATAGAACCTAATAAAATAATAGGTATAAGCGGAAAAAGCGGAAGCGGTAAATCTACCCTACTAAAATTATTTATGCGTTTCTGGGATATTAAAGAAGGAAGTTTAAAAATATCTGATACAAATATAAAAGATATAAATACAAATAAGCTTAGAGATATGGAAAGTTATGTTACTCAGGAAACTTCAATATTTAAAGACACTATAGAAAATAATATAAAAATAGCAAATAGTAATGCCACAAGAGAAGAAGTTATTGAAGCATGTAAAAAAGCATCTTTGCATGACTTTGTAATGACTTTGCCTAATGGATACGATACTAATGTTGGAGAACTTGGGGATACTTTATCAGGCGGAGAAAAACAGCGTATAGGAATAGCAAGAAGTTTCTTACATAAAGCACCTTTCATACTTCTTGACGAACCTACAAGCAATCTTGATAGTTTGAATGAAGCTGTTATATTGAAGTCTATAAAAGAGAATACTGCAAATCAAACTGTAGTACTTGTTTCTCATAGACTTTCAACTTTAAATATAGCTGATAAAGTTTATCAAATGAAAGCTGACAGAGTAAGTTAAAATTCATATAACCAAAATAATATCAAAAAAAGCCAAATATATTTTTATATATTTGGCTTTCCTTTTTTATTCTTTAATAATTAAAGATACTTAAATAATTACATTTTGTCAAAAATAAAGTTAATATTTTATTTTGATATATAAGGATTTATATGCTACATAATCCCACACTTTCTTTTTCCACCAAAAGAATAACAAAAAACTCACATATTACAGCTAATACTTAAGGATATGTATCAAAATGTAGTGTAATACCATATTTCATGTCAAAAATGCAGTCTTTTTGGTTCTTTGTGCCAATACCGCAGGCACTCCCTTCGATCGCAAAAGAACTGGGGGTTCGGGGGCTAGCCACCGAAAATAATAACAATATAAAAACTAATTTTAACAAACTTAAAAATTTTCAGTATACAATAATTAATTTTCTCTTTTTTTCATTTTGCGTAATACTATAATTACAGCACAAAGTACAATTATAACACCTAAAGAAACAGGTATTACCCAGCCTTTATATGTAGAATCATTAGAAAGTATTTCATTCCATAAATTTTCCATTAAAATATTAGTATCATCTGGCAAAGTGATATATACTTCACAATTATCTAAAGTTTCTTTATCCGGATATATTATTTTATTATTTTTAGTATTATCGCTCATTATTGCAATAGCTCCGTCATTTGGAGAAGCATAATTAATATACTCTATATTAGCTAAAGCAATTTCAGGCTCACAAAGGAAGTTAATATACATTTCTGCCAATTCAGGAGAACCAGAAGCAGCAGGTATACATATAGAATCTACAAATAAGTTAGCACCTTTTCTAGGAATAACAAAATTCAAATCAGGATTGCTGTCTATCATAGATAAAGAATCACCAGCATAATAAACACCTAAAGCAGCCTCTCCAGCTTCCATTTTATCGTATATTTCGTCCATTACATAAGACTGTACTAAAGTTTTTTGTTCTTTTAATATTCTTGCACATTCTCTTAATTCTGTTTCATTAGTAGTATTTAAAGAATATCCTAAATATGCCTGAGCTATACCAAAAGCATCTCTAGGGTTATAATACATAAGTATTTGACCTTTATATTTTTTATCAAAAAGTATTTTCCAATCTATTTCATTTTCAGCTTCTGTTACTAATTTTCTATTATATACAATTCCTGTTACACCCCAAGTATAAGCCAAAGAATATTCGCCTGTAGGGTCAAAAGGAAGATTTTTAAATCTATTAGCTATATTAGTATGAGCTGGAATATTGTTGTAATTTAATTTTCTTACCAAATTTTCTTTTATTAATTTTTCTATCATATAATCTGAAGGTATGATTACATCGTATTGAATACCTCCAACTTTTAATTTAACATAAAGCTCCTCATTAGAAGCAAAAGTTGAATAATTAACTTTTACGCCTGTAAGTTCTTCAAATGCTTTATTTACATCTAATGAACCGTCTGAACCGTCAGAAATATATTCTCCCCAGTTATAAACATTTACTGACAAATTTTGCCCTTTAAACTTGTGATAATAATTGGTATTAAAATTACCAAAATTAACAGTTTGTCCGCTTGCCATTACTGCAATAGACATTAAAATGGCAAAAACTTTTTTTTTCATTTTTACATTTCTCCTTTTTAAATAAATTTTTTTTTTATAAAAATTAGATTATTTTATTTATTTCTTTTTCTTTTTAGCTGAAGTAAATATTTTTCTTTCTTTATCTCTTTTAAATTCATAATGACAAGACTAATAAGTACAACTATAAATATAACTGTAGATATAGCATTAATCTCCGGACTAACACGTTTTCTAGTCATAGAATAAATAGTTATAGGCAAAGTCTGAGAAGTGATACCTGTAGTAAAATAGCTTACTACAAAGTCATCAAGAGAATAAGTTAATGCCATTAAAAATCCAGCAAGTATTCCGGGAAGTATATCTGGAATTACAACCTTCCAAAAAGCCATAGAAGGAGTACAACCCAAATCTAATGCTGCCTCATATAAACTATTATCCTGCTGTCTTAATTTTGGCAAAACATTAAGAATAACATAAGGAACATTGAAAGTAATATGTGCTAAAATCAAAGTTGTAAATCCGAATTTCAATTTCATTATAACGAATAAAAGCATTAATGATATACCTGTTACAATCTCCGGATTTATTATAGATATATAAGTTACTCCCATAATAGCACTTTTCATTTTTTTATTGAAACTATTAATACCAATAGCTGCCATAGTACCAAGCACTGTAGCAAATATGGAAGAAACAGCAGCTACTATTATGGTATTTAAAAATGAATGAAGTATTAAATCATTAGAAAATAATTCTTTATACCAATGTAAAGTAAAACCTGTAAATACGCCTCTTCCTCTGGCTCTGTTAAATGAAAAGAATATAAGTATAGCTATAGGAGCATACAAAAATAAAAATATAAAAGCAATATAACTTCTTGATAGTATTTTCTTTATCATAACGGCATATCCTTATAAAAACATACCCTTAACATCTTCATCTTCTTCATCTATTTGCTGCATAAGCATAATAGCACATAAAGATATTACAATAAGAACCAAACTTATAGCCGAACCCAAATTAGGATTATAAGACATACCTAAAAACTGCATCTCTATTAAATCGCCTATAAGTATATTAGATCCGCCTCCAAGCATACGTGAAATTACAAAAGTACTGACCGCAGCCACAAATACCATAGTAACACCTGCAGCCATGCCAGGCAAACTTAATGGAAATATTACTTTACTGAATACATTAAATGAATTTGCTCCTAAATCTTGAGAAGCCTCTATTAAACTTTGATGTATTTTTGTCATAACTGAATAAAGCGGAAGTATCATAAAAGGCAAATAGTTATATACCATACCAATTAAAACAGCCGCTTGAGTATTTATTAATTTAACTGGAGAAAGTCCCATAAAAAGTAATGCTTTATTTATTAAGCCATTATTTTCTAATATACTCATCCAAGCATAAGTTCTAAGAAGAAAATTCATCCACATAGGAAGCATAACTAACATTATAAGTGCATGCTGAATAGTTTTCTCCTGTCTTGATATATAATATGATAAAGGATAAGCCAATATTAAACATATTATAGTGGCAATAGTAGCAAGTATAACAGAACGCATTATAACCGGAGTAAATGCTGTAACACTTGAAAAATTATCTAAAGTGAAATCTCCCCTCTGATTGGTAAAAGCAAAATATATTACCAAAAAAAGCGGAACTAATACAAAAACTAATGTCCAAATTAAATAAGGTACTGCTGGAATTTTTGATTTCATATTATCACCTCTTCTACAGTTTTTTTCATAATATGAATATTTTCTTTGGAAACATCTATTCCTATTTCTGTGCCTGCTTCCCATTTTTCTGTTGAATGTATTATCCATTTATATCCATGGGCATCAAGTATCATTTCAAAATGAACGCCTTTAAATATAGCTGATTCTACCAAACCAGATATATTAGCATTTTCAGGAGGCACAACTATTATATCTTCCGGACGTATAACTACATCAACTTTTTCTAATTTTTCAAATCCCTTATCAACACAATCAAACACATATCCTGCAAACTCTACAACATAATCATCATGCATAATACCGTCTATGATGTTGCTCTCTCCTATAAAGTCTGCTATAAATGCATTCTTTGGTTCATTGTATATATCTTCAGGAGTACCTATTTGAAGTATCTCTCCGTCTTTCATAACTGCAACAGTATCACTCATTGTTAATGCTTCCTCTTGGTCATGAGTAACATATACAAAAGTAATTTCTAATGACTGCTGAATTTTCTTTAATTCTATTTGCATCTCTTTTCTGAGTTTTAAATCCAATGCTCCCAAAGGCTCATCAAGAAGCAAAACTCTAGGTTTATTAATTAATGCCCTTGCAATTGCAACTCTTTGCTGCTGACCGCCTGAAAGTCTTGCAATATTTCTGTTTCCGTAATTTTCTAAGTTAACCATTTTTAGCATTTGATTAACTCTTTCTTTAATTTCTGATTTAGGAACTTTTTTTAAATTAAGACCGAATGCAATATTTTCAAAAACATTAAGATGAGGAAATAATGCATATCTTTGGAAAACAGTATTTACTTCTCTTTTATAAGCTGGAGTATCATTTATAACTTTTCCGTCAAAAAGCACTTCTCCAGAATCCGGCTTTATGAAACCAGCTATTGTTCTTAATATAGTTGTTTTTCCGCAGCCTGATGGTCCTAAAAGAGTTAAAAATTCTTTGTCTTTGATATCAAGATTAAGATTTTCTAGTATAGTATTTTCTTCATACGAAACATTGATGTTTTTTAAAGACACGATAATATTATCGACCATAAACGACCCCCTATGCGTATATTTACAATAGCCTCCGTAAAATTACGTATATACATATTAACGTATAAAACGCAGTTTACTCGTCGCTTACCCGCATAGGGTTTTTTTCGTTCTAGCTATTTATAGATTAATAAACTATAATAAGCCTTTCTTAGTCAACAGATACACCTGCAAAGAATATCCATTACTCGAGCTATTGCATAATTATTTTTTTAATTGGATTCAATATAATACAAATACAAATAATGTCAATACTATAAATAGATTTTTTTATTCATTTTTTAAATGTTTTACATAATCATAATTTTTAACTACAAATAAAAAATGGAGGATTTTTTAATCCTCCATTCATTGTTTCGTATATAAAAAAATTATATGCTAGTTTATTTTTTTAAAACTTCCTAATGACATGCTAGAATAAGTAAAACCAATGGAGGCAATAGTTATTTTATTGTTAGCATCTATTTGAAAATCCCAGTTAATAGATGATCTTTTCAAAGATATAGTTAAAGTATCCTTAGTATCATTCAAAGACATCTCAGTACCTTTATAAAAATTTTCTTTCACAACAAGCTTTCCAGTAGAAGCATCATTTATGAAGAATGAAACAGGTATTTTTATAATTTTTGTATTTGAAATTGTAACAAATGTATCATCAATAGTTACACTTACAGTTGAACCCGATATATTTTGTCTTTGCCAAGTACCTTTATACTCTGTTGGTATAACTCTATCTGTTCTATCAATATCAATAAATCCTTCTATTATTGTACCATCAGTATTTTTCAAATAAATAGTCCCTACATTATCATCGGTTTTAGAAAACATAATAATTCCGTTATAACTATTATTATATACTATATACTCTTTATAAGTTCCTGTATAATCATCATCTCCATCTGCATTTTTACTGTAAATACTGCTTTTATCAAAAGAGTAAGTTCCTAATCCGCTAATACCTCCATCTTTAATGGTTATTTGATAAGTATTACCGTCCATACTAAAAAATTTATAGTCTTTACCTTCATACACAGAAGATATTCCATTAGCTTTATAAGAAGATTCTACAACTGTACCGCCATCATTTGTAGGATCTGAAACATTATTGCCGCAGCCGACAATTAACAAACTAGAAATTAACAAAGTAAATAAAAATAATTTTTTCATCATACAGATTTCTCCTTATCAGCATTCTTAATAAAAGATATATATTTTTATAAATTAGTCAATATAAATATAATATTATTACTAAAAAAATTAAATCAAAATACCTGATATTTTTAATTATCAATAATTATATTCCAATGCTATTTCAAATGTATGTTCCAAAATTTCATTACTTTTAAAAGGCGTATAATAATTAAAAGTAAAACTAAAATTATTATAATTGATAAGAAGTTTTGCATTTAAATCCATTTTATAATTAGGCGAATGAGAAAAATAAGTTATTATATTAAATAAATTGTTAAGGAAAGATAAATAAAGTCCTACAGAGTAAAATGAATGACTATCTTCATAAAAATATTCTACATAAGGACTAAGTATAAAATCATAATTATAAAGAAAAGTATAACTGATACCTAATAAACTTTTTATATCATTAAGACTTTTTCCTAAATTATTGCTGCTTAAAATATTATAAGTAACATTTCCATAAAGTTTAAAGCCTATATCAAATATATATGAAGCCTCAAAACCAAGCATTAAATTATTTTTCTTTTGTAAGTCATAAGTATATTTTGTTATTCCCATTAATCCCAAATGAGATGAAGAATATTTCAAATAATACCAAGAAGTATAATACTGAGGTTCTTTCAATAAATCTATTGATTTAGTGTCCGTAATAAAACCTATTGAATGAGTAATATTTCCCTGATAAAAATTAAGCTCGGTATTATATAAAGCCTCATAATCATTATAAAGCACGCTTTCACCAACAAACATATACTGCCTGTTAAAACCTTCGCCGAAATGGAATTTTCTCTTTCCTATATAAAAACCTAAAATTCCATTGATATAATTAAATTGTATTTCATCAAATGTAAAAGCGAAATATGCCTTATTATCATTTTGTTTTATTAGATTACCGTTATCATAAATAAGTTCTCTATTGTCTTTTGTGTATATTCTAATTGCAGGCTTGAATGAAAAATAAAAATTATTATTAAGATATTCAAAACCTAAATAAAAATAAGTATCATTACTTAATATTGAATTTGGTATATATTGGCTTTCTTTTAAATCTATATAATTAAAACTGTTCTTTATACCGAATTTAGGAGTGATATCGGCGAATGCTATAGAGGATACAGCAAATATAAAAAATAAAAAATACCTTTTCATAAATCACAATTATCAACTTAATATATACATAAACAACTATATTTTGTCAAAATTAAAATTAAAATTAAAATTATATTTTCTTTTTAATATATGGGGCTTTGCCCACCGCTCTGCGTGCTTACGCAATACCCCAGTTCTTTTATTGGTATAAAAGAACCAAAAGAACTGCATTTTAGTATAAATATAGGATATATCCTATATTTAATAAGTATTTTTAAAATATAAAGTTCTAGCAATTGCGTTTTCGCAAAGCGTATCCGAGCTTGTTGAGGATATAGCTACTTTGGCAAAGCCCGCAGAGCGTGTGCGGAAAAAAAGTAGATAAAATTTACATAAAGTGCATCGGCTGACAAACTTAAAAATTTTTAGCATATTATCAATTACAAACCAATTATATAAATATTTTTCATTTTCAAAAAATTACATTATATAACCCACCCAAACCCGCCCTTATTGTTAAACAAACATTTTTAACAAAATGAGCCAACAAATTTAAAAAAATCTAAAAATAATTAAATTTTCTTCTCCTTAAAGTATTCGCCCACGGTAACGCTCAACATTATCAAACGCCCACTGTAAGCGACCGAAGGAAGTACTGTAAGTATGCGGTTTATTACTCTTTAATTTTCTTCTCCTTAAACGTTAATAATTTATCTCTGTAGTATTCGTATTGCTTTTTTCTTAACTCTATTTCTGCAGGCAAACCTGAAATAATGTCATTACATAATGCCTCAAAACGGTCAAGTATTTTAACAATGCGTTCTTGATACTCGCCGTATCGGCTTCCCGCACGGTAATGCTCAAAATTATCAAACGCCAACTGTAAGCGACTGAAGGAAGTACTGTAAGTATGCGGTTTATTACTCTTTAATTTTCTTCTCCTCAAAAGTTAGTAATTTATCTCTATAATATTCATATTGTTTTTTACGCATTTCA
>NZ_CALXRM010000027.1 GCF_944390845.1 uncultured Brachyspira sp. | reverse complement strand
CCGGATAATGAAGAAAAAGTATCAGCAGATTTAGATAATTTGGATTTACCGGATAATGAAGAAAAAGTATCAGCAGATTTAGATAATTTGGATTTACCGGATAATGAAGAAAAAGTATCAGCAGACTTGGATAATTTAGACTTACCGGATAATGAAGAAAAAGTATCAGCAGATATAGATAATTTGGACTTACCGGATAATGAAGAAAAAGTATCAGCAGATATAGATAATTTGGATTTACCAGAAGATTTAGGATTAGATGAAAAAGATAAATTATCAACAGATGATGATAATTTGGATTTACCAGAAGATTTAGGATTAGATGAAGAATATAAATTACCAACAGATGATGATAATTTGGATTTACCAGAAGATTTAGGATTAGATGAAAAAGATAAATTATCAACAGATGATGATAATTTGGACTTACCAGAAGATTTAGGATTAGATGAAGAAGATAAATTATCAACAGATGATGATAATTTGGACTTACCAGAAGATTTAGGATTAGATGAAGATGCATTACCAGCAGCTGATGATTTAGGTTTGCCAGAAGATTTAGGATTAGATGAAGATAATAAATTACCAGATGATGACGGATTGGACTTACCTGAAGATAAAGAATTAGAAGAAAAGATAGCAAAAGATATTAAAGATTCTGATAATGATAAAGATGATATTCATTCAGAAAAATTGCCTACATTAGACGATTTGCCATTACCAGATACTTTACCTAATATAGACGATGATTATGGAAAAACTTCATTAAAAGACGATGATTTAGATATTAGTAATATATCTGAAAATTTAGATGATATATTAAAAGAGAATGGCATTAATGAAGTAGAACCAAAATCAGAAGATGAGAAAGAAGAACCGTTACCAGTAGATGATGATTTAGGATTGGATAACTTATTGAGTGAAACTTCAGCTGACGAAGAAGAACCAAAAGCAGAAGATAAGAAAGAAGAACCATTATCAGTAGATGATGATTTAGGATTGGATAACTTATTGAGTGAAACTTCAGCTGACGAAGAAGAACCAAAAGCAGAGGCTAAAAAAGAAGAGCCAAAACCATTACCAGTAGATGATGATTTAGGATTGGATAGCTTATTGAGTGAAACTTCAGTTGATGAAGAAGAACCAAAAGCAGAGGCTAAAAAAGAAGAGCCAAAACCATTACCAGTAGATGATGATTTAGGATTGGATAGCTTATTGAGTGAAACTTCAGTTGATGAAGAAGAACCAAAAGCAGAGGCTAAAAAAGAAGAGCCAAAACCATTACCAGTAGATGATGATTTAGGATTGGATAACTTATTGAGTGAAACTTCAGTTGATGAAGAAGAACCAAAAGCAGAAGATAAGAAAGAAGAACCGGTATTAGATGAAGATATAGATTTAGACAACTTATCATTAGATGATACAGATGAAGAACCAAAGGCTAATAAAGAAGAGCCAGTATCAGCTAAAGATGAAGATATAGATTTAGACAACTTGTCTTTAGATGATACAGATGAAGAACCAAAGGCTAATAAAGAAGAGCCAGTATCAGCTAAAGATGAAGATATAGATTTAGGCAACTTATCATTAGATGATGCAGAAGAAGAGCCAAAAACAGAAACTAAGAAAGAAGAATTACTTCCTGATTTAGATGATTTATCAAAAGAATTGGAAGAGCAGGGTGATAAGCCTTCTTCTAATATAATAGAGGGCGGTACAACACTTCCTCCTCCGGAAACTGCTGATAATTTGCCTGCTTCTAAATATGAAGATGTAGACAAAGATATAGATCAGGATAAAGTTATAAATGTTATTAAACATCTTTCTCCTCTTACTCAATATCATGTTTTAGATACTATTCTTAATGAGAAGATAGATAAAGATTCAATGGAAACTCTGCTCAATGCTTTAGAGAGAGGTGAATCTAATGAAGCTATTACGGATCTTTTAAATAAAGAGTTAGGATTAGGCATTAAAGAAGAGGGCAGAAAAAATGTAATAGACCTTATACCTATACCTAATTCATTG
This sequence comes from uncultured Brachyspira sp., assembly GCF_944390845.1. Taxonomy (GTDB): domain Bacteria; phylum Spirochaetota; class Brachyspiria; order Brachyspirales; family Brachyspiraceae; genus Brachyspira; species Brachyspira pulli. The sequence goes on along the minus strand of NZ_CALXRM010000027.1, from coordinate 36,301 downwards.
AAAGATTATGCTAGAATAATAAGGGTTGCAGCAATATTCTTAGTATTATTTGTGGCTATAGTATTGCTTTCTTTCCAATTTATTTATAAACCAGTAATGGCCAATAAGTACTATAATATGGGATTAACAAGCATATCTAATGGTGCTTATGATGAGGCAGAACGTAATTTTGCTGAAGGTGAAAGACTTCGCCCTAAACAAATAAAATGGTACAATAAGTATGCAAGAGCATATATAGCTAGAGAAACTTTTAATGAGGCTTTTACTAAGATACAAGGTGCTTTGAATCTTAAGCCAAGAGATTTTGAAACTAGAATTACTTTTGGCTATTATTATAGAAAGAAAGGTGAAAAAGAATTATCAGAAGAAGACTATATATTAGGTGAAGAACTATACAATGATATGTTAGTTTACACTGAGAAGAAGAAAGAAAAAGAAACTATATATGATGAACGCGGTCTTCTTATGATAAGCAGAGCTAGAAATATGTCTGAGCCTGAATATTATAATATCGCATATACTAATTATAGTGATATGGTTAATTTCTTTGGCGATGGCGTAGTACCTAGAAAGAGAGCCATGCTTATAAGAATTTATCAAGATAATTATAAGCATGTTAAGGCACTTCAGGATCATATAGAACTATTGAAACCAGGTTATATTGATGATGAAGTTTACCCTAAATTGGCTCAGTATTTGTTGGATAAAGAAGATTTTTATGGCTCTAGAGTATTATTTGAAAAGCTTTTGACAACTTATCCTAATAATTTGGAATCAGTTGTTGGATATGCTGACTATGAAACTAGATTAAAACATTATGACAGAGCTATGGAAATACTTAATACAGCAGCATTGCCTTTATATGAATCTAATCCATTCTACAAAGGTAAAGAGTATGTATATAATATGCTAGGTCAGATATATTATAATTTAGGAGAGTATGGAAACGCTGTAAGAAACTTTAATGAGGCATTGGCTATTAATAAAGTATATCCAGATGCTAACTATAATTTGGGTAATGTTTATTTCTATAAAGATAAAGATTATGCAAAGGCTAAAGAGTATTATCAAATGGCTTATGATAATTTACCTCCAAGCTTAAGAAGTGATCAGCTTCTATATAATTTGTCTTGGATATATTATGCCGATGAAGAATATGACAGTGCTTTTGAAGGATTCAATGCTTTATTCCAGAAAAATCCTAGCAACAGTGTTGTTTCCTATGCTTTAGGTAATTCGCTTTTACATTTAGATAAAGCTAATTTGGCTAATGGTTTCTATAGAAATGCTTTAAGTCAGGTATTAGCTAAGCGTAATAGTTTAGGTGAGTTGGAAATGCGTACAGAAAGAGACTTTATACTTATTAGTTATTTAGCTAGTCTTTATAACAATATAGGTGTTTCTTATGCTTATAACTCTACTGTTACAAATACTATTGTGAATGAACAGCAAGCATTTAAACATTTTGTATTGGCTAGTGAGTATTTTGATCAGATTAGAACTTCAAATGTAGATTTGGAGAAAGCTGAAAAAAGAACTGTATTAGTTGAAGATCAGAATATAGGTGCTGCTACATATAATATTATGTCTATGCAGGCTAAAAGGAATTTGAAAGAAGCAACTGTAATAGACGATTATATACCTAAAGATATGTATTATGTAAGATAATATTATTAATTAAAATAAATTAAAAGAGCAGAGTTTTTAATAATTCTGCTCTTTTTTATTTTTATGAAAGTTTTTAAAAATTATAAATTTCTTAAATGAACTTTTCCATTATTATCAATTGTTTTATTCCCTTTTTTGTACATTATAAATAGATAATTAAAACCTCTTAAATAAAAATTATTTTCAGCAGCTGCTATATGATAATTGCCTTTATTTAAAGTTTTATTATGACGAACAACAGAAACTATATCTATAGGCATAAAATATTTACTCATAATTTCAAATAGTTTAAAACCTATAGGCATAAAAGGAAAACCTTTTTCATAAGAATCAGAAACATATAAAGCCATATATCTGTCTTTTTTCATTATTCTAAATATTTCATTTATAACTTTTTCCATAGCTTCATAATATTCATTTTCTTTAGCAGTTAATTTCCCTATACAATTTTTTTCATCAGAATAATTTATATGCGTACTATAAGGCGGATCTATAAATACAAAATCAACTTTTTCATCTTCTATTGGTATTTTTCTAGCATCAGCTTTAAAAATATCTTTTCTTTGTAATGCTTTTGGATTTATATCGTATCCTAAAGCACGTCTGTTTAATTCTCTTGCTACATCAACAGTTGTGCCGCTTCCAGCCATTGGATCAACTACTAAATCTTTTTCTTTAGTGTATCTATTTAATAAATTCCATATTATATATGAAGGTGTTGCTCCTATATAATGCTTATGCTTTTCTTCTTCACTTTTTAAGTATTGCTGAGACGGATAGTCCCATAATGTTGTAGTTTGTAATTCTAGTTTTTTCTTCATTTTTCTAATCGCTTTATCTTGATATTTATAAAATTTATTAAATAATATATACTATAAATATTTATTAACAAGTAGCAAATAAAAATTACTTGTTAAAATATAAATACTTTGATATATTATATAGCGATTAATTATAATACAGGATTTTTTTCAATGAAAACTAGAATTAAAGCCATAATATGTTCCGCATTGTCTTTATTGTTAGGCGGAATAGGCATACAAAAGTTTTATTTAGGTCAGACAAAAAGAGGTTTATTATATGTTCTGTTTTTTTGGACTGGTATTCCTTATTTGCTTTGTATAGTTGATTTGCTTAAATTTATATTTATGAGTGATAAAAGCTTCAATTTAAAATATAATAAAGAATATGTTAATAAAGAATTATATGAAGATAAAATAGAGGAGGTTTATGCTCATAGATTTGATAATACTGTGGAAGCTGAATATACTTATGTTGATGAAAATTCCAAAAAAGATGATGTAAATAATTATTCATCTAATAAAGAAGATGATGTAATTAGTATGGCTTTGAAGTATCATAAAGAAATTGAAAATACTATTATTTCAATAAAAGACTATGAATTTTCGTCTTATGTAAGACAATTAAATGGTTTATTTAAAGATATTATTGATATGGCTAATAATAGTAATAAAAAATCATCTATTATAAAAGATTTGGATAAAATGCTGGATTATAATATACCTACAACATTAAAACTTATAAATTCTTATATAGATTTATCTTCAAACACTGTTGATAGTCTTAATGTTTCTAATGTAAAATTAGGTATAAAAGATTCAATACTTTCTGTTATCAAATTTCTACAGTCTGTATTAACAAAGATACAGGAAGATAATTTAATGGATATAAATAGCGATATAGATGTATTGAAAACTACTTTGAAGAATGGCGGATATGTTTAATTTTAATTTACAGGAGTTTATAAATGGATAGTGACGGCGTATATAAAAGAGTGGATATTAATAAAGTTATTAAATGTATTAGAGCAAATAATGCAGATATAACTGAAAGCAAAGCACAGGAAATAGCATATATTATGATAAAAGAGCTTAATAAAAAAGTTGCTTCTATGGTTAAAGATTTTGAAAATGGAGAAGGCGATTTTATGGCTTGTTATTTTGATGCTATTGATAAAAAGATGTAAAATAAAGAGGCATTTATTTTATTTATTCTATATATAATAGGTTTATATATTAGTATACATATTGACTTTTTTTATTATAAGGTTAATAATTAATAAATATTATAAAATTAAAGGAGAATAAAAATGGGCTTATCAGATGATATCAAATCAGGATTTTATGCAGGCATTGGTATGATGCTAAAAGGAAAAGAGAAATTAGAAGAAGCAGCACGCGAATTTATCAAAGATAAAAATGTTAGTGCTGAAGAAGGTGAGAAGTTTGTTAAAGATATGGTAAATAAGGCTTCAGAAACAAAAGAAGAAGTTACTCAATTTATAGATGACAGAATAAAACAAGTTATAGATAAAATGGGTTATGTAAAAAAAGATGAATACGATTCTATGAGAAAAGAATTAGATGAATTAAAAGCATCTATGAAAAATGATCAGCAGCAACAATGATAAAAATTTTATAAAATATAATTAAAATGCATTATTAAAATATATTTATTATATTTAATAATGCATTTTTTGTAGGGAATAAGAAATGAATAATATGAGATATATAAATAGAGCTAGAGAGATAATTTCTATAATAATGGCTTATGGTTTTAGAGATATCATAGCCATGACTCCAATTTTAAAAATAATAAAAAATCCAATAGATAAAATTAATATAAAATATAAAGGTGTAGACCTAAGAAATTTCAGCCGAGGCGAAAGAATAAGAATGGCATGTGAGGATTTGGGTACTACTTTTATTAAATTAGGACAAATACTTTCAAATAGAAATGATATACTTCCTAAAGACATTACAGATGAATTAAGTAAGCTTCAAAATCATGTTAAGCCGTTTGATGAAAAAGAAGCTATTAATATAATAGAAACTGAGCTTGGCAAAAAGATAGATGAAGTTTTTGAATCATTTGATACCAAACCAAAAGCAAGTGCTTCTATATCTCAGGTACATATTGGTATTTTGAAAAATGGAGAGAAGGTAGCAGTTAAAGTAAAAAGACCAAATATAGAAGAAAATATATTAGAAGATATAGAAGTTATAATATGGCTTTCAAATATCATAGAAAAATATAATGAAGAATTTGCTTTGATGCAGCCTCAAAAATTGATAGCTGCTTTTAAAAGTCAGCTTTTACAGGAATTAGATTTTAATTTTGAAAAGAATAATACTTTAAAATTTGCAAGATATTTTAAAGATAATAAGAATATAAAGATAGCAAAAATATATGAAGAATACAGTACAAAAAGCATATTAACTATGGAATATATAGATGGTGTAAAAATATCAGATATATCTCCAGATGATGAAAGATACGACAGAAAAAAACTTGTTTCTATTGGTATTGATGCTGTATTAGAGCAAATATTTATGCTTGGATTTTTCCATGCTGATCCGCATCCAGGTAATTTGATGGCATTAGAAAATAATGTTTTATGTTTTTTAGATTTTGGAATGATAGGCTTTATACCTCCGAATTCTAAAGATGCTTTTTCTGCTTTGATTATGAGTATAAGTTCTGCAGATTATTTGGCATTATCTAAGTCTATACTTGATTTATGTTATCATAGCGAGATTAAGAATATAGATGAATTTAATATGGCTATATTTATATTAGTTAATAAATATATAGATATGTCTTTGGATAATATTAATATAGAAGATGTATTTAATGAGCTTATAAGTATAATAAGAGATTTTAGATTAACTTTACCTAGCAATATAATGCTTTTAATGAAATCTTTGATAGTTCTTGAGGGTGTAGCAAGAAATTTAGATAAAGATGTTAAATTAATAGAACATATTAAGCCTTTTGCATTCAGATATGTAAAAGAACAGATAAAGCCAAATAATATTTTGAAACAGGCAAAAAAATTAATAGTTGATTATTCTCATATATTAAGAGAACTTCCAGCAGATTTTGGTGATTTAGTTTCTGTTATGAAGAAAGGAAGCATGAAAATTCAACTAGAGCATAAAAACTTAGAATCATTAGCTAATACATTAGATGGTTTAGCAGACAGATTAAGTTATTCTATAGTTTTAGCTTCTCTTATAATGGCAAGTGCTTTAATCATAGCAAGTAAAATGCCTCCATTATTTCATGGTACTTCTATTGTAGGAATGATAGGTTTTGTAATATCAGCTATAATGGGATTCATTATGATAATAAGCAGATTCATAAAGAAATACGTTAAGAAGAAATAAATAGATAATAGCAATAAAAAAGCCTCCTTAACGGAGGCTTAAAAATGCTCCGAGAACAGGGCTCGAACCTGCGACCCGGTGATTAACAGTCACCTGCTCTACCGACTGAGCTATCTCGGATTGTTTTTCATTTAATGTCTAGTTATTATAGCATAATGATAATAAATGTCAATAGGCTAAATATATTTTTTTAAATTTTTTTTATTTTTTATTTATATATGCTGAAATATTCTAATAGTTGAGCATATTTTGCTGATTTATTGCCTGAAAGAATCAAATATGTATTTAGATATTCATACACATTTTTTCCATATTCTTTTTCTTTTTCAATATCATTATTTTTTACAGCTTTATCATATTTAGACTTATATTTAGTAGCCAATTTATAATTAGAATTTGGTTCAGCTCTTAATTCCAAAGCTTTTTTGTATAGTTCTATTATTTTATCTTCTTTAAATTCTTTTTCTAAATACATAGCACCATACATATAAACATCTCCCAATTTAGGATATGATGGGTGTTTTTTTAATGCTACCATTCCCTTTGAGTCTAAAACACCTATATACGCTTTTAATTTTGTATATGAATTAAGACTTCCATCAAAATTTTGCAATGTTCTTGCATATCCAGCTATTCTGTCTAATTCTTGATCGTCACTTGGGGTTATAGGTACTTCTAAAGCTTCCTGACCAAAAGATATTAAAGTACATAAAAGTATTGCTAAAATTATTTTTACTCTCACATTCTCTCCAAATTATGTTTATTTATTATATTCTTATTATCGTAATAATAAAAATCTAGTAAAATCAAAAAAGTAAAAAAGTTTGTATTAGTTATTGACAATAAAAGTATTTATTCTATAATATTTGGGAAAATATAAATTTTATGGGAGATATTTAATGGCTACTACTAAAAAAACAGAAAAAGCAACTGAAGATACCACTAAAAAGAAAGCAGTTGCTTCTAAAAAAACTACTACTACCGCTAAAAAAGCTGATGAAACAGAAGAAAAATCAGCTACAGCTAAAAAAGCTACAGTAAAATCAGCTACTTCTACTAAAAAAACTACTACTACTGCTAAAAAAGCTACTACTAAAAAAGCAACTTCAAAGAAAAAACTTGAAGAAGAAGATATAGAGGAATTAGAAGAGGAACTAGAGGAAGAAGAATTAGAAGAAGCTAAAAAAGAAGAATATATACCTGATGAAGTTGATATTGTTAGAGAATTACCAGATAGATATAATGAAACAAAATTAGTTCTTATGATGCGTGACCCAGAATGGTGTTTCTTCTATTGGGATATATCTGACAGTGATATTTCTAAATATTCTTTAAATGGTAAAAGAATATCTGTAAGAATATTCCATGTATTTGGATATGATATAACTAATGGTGAAATGCATAAAGAAGTAGAAGTAAATTACATTTATGGTGATAGATATATAAATTTAGCTTTACCTCATGCTTATTTTATTGGCGAATTAGGTTTCTATGATGAAAATAATAGATTTATAGTATTAGCTAGAAGTAATATGATATATGCTCCTAGAGATTCTATAAGCAATGTTTATGATGAAGAATGGATGGTTAACGAGGAAATAATCAAATTGCTTAAATCTCCTGAATCTTTAAGAAAGAGTTTGTCTTCTGCAACTATATTCGAACTTATCGATTTGAGAAGAAATCATCTTGCAGGATCTTCATCTTCTCTTTTCCTAAAAAAGAATTAAAAATTATTAGTAAATAATATTTGAAAGTAGCATTAATTAATATAAATAACTTTATTAATTTTTCTGTTTTTGGTTTGTTGGCTCTCTTAAATTAAATGTTAATTAATGCTGCTAAAAATAATATATAAAGCGGCGAGTCTATTAATATAGAAAATAAATGTCTGCTTGTTATAATCTTCTTTTTCATCACTACAAACGAAATTATACTGCTATAGATTATTGGTATAAAATATTTTAATCTATTTGCTTCTAATGGAAATCTTCCAGCTATAATTCCTGCTAACATAATTAGAACTAGAATCATTGGTATTATTCCTGTTATTACAGCTAACTTATTTGAATCTATGTAGGTAGTCAAAGTTACAGCACCAGCTATTTTGTCGCTTTGAGAGAATTTTATTTCTATTAATGCTTGTCTTATAAACATAAATAGAAATACTATACTTGTTGAAAATAGATATGAGAATGGCTTTTCTTTTATTATTTCTCTATTAGTTAGAAATATAGAACCATTTAATAAAACAGTAACTGCCACTGATATAACTATTGCTTTAAATGGTATAAGTTTTCTAAATAATTTAAAGAATAATGAGCTTTCAAATCTTGATTGTTTTTCAAAACTTATATTGTATCCTATACCAAGAAGACTTGATAGTATTGTGAGCATTAATATTCCAATGTCTATTGTATATGCAAAGTAGAACATTAATAATGCACTTATAGCTATTAATCCCATAAAGAATACTTTATTCTTTTGATAGAATAGGTATCTTCTCTTGTCGCTTATTCTAATAGTATAATTACTGTATCCATTTCCTAAACTCATATATAAATAGTATGCTGCTATTATAATTCCTATTTTGTATTGAAAACTTTGTGATAATATATCATATATTGCATAAGACATTAAGAAGGCACCAACAGAAAAGAATATATAACCATAATTAAGAAAGTCAAATATTCTTGATATAAATCTTGTAATAGGTTTTGAATATTTATCTTTTATTGTTTGTGCTACATCTTCAATAAGCCAATCTGGGGTAGAGGCCCCAGCCATAATACCAACATTTTTATATCCTGATAAATCTATATTATCTAAATCTTCTTTGTATTCAACATAAAAAGCCGGTTTTATAGATGATGCTATATTATATAAATTTCTTGTATTAGAGCTTTCTGAACCTCCAATTACAAGAACAACATCATTTCTTTTTGCTATTTCTAATACTTCATTTTGTCTTTGTTCTGTAGCTTCGCAAATAGTATTTTTAATTATTATTTCAGTATTTTGATATTTTTCTTTTATTAAATTTGTGTATTTATCGAATATGGATTTTTGTAAAGTTGTTTGAGCTACTATTAGAGTTTTTTTATTATCATTAGGTAATTTATCTATGTCTTCATCTTTGTATACAACATAAACATCGTCAGCATATCCGCATACACCTATAATTTCCGGGTGCTTTGGATTGCCTATAACTATTACTCTGTAACCTAATGAACTATGTTTTTTTACAAGCCCTTGAATTTTTGCCACATATTTACAGGTAAGATTTACTATTTTTTTGGCATGACTTGATAGGGCTTCTCTTCTTTCAGGAGATATTCCATGAGCCCTAACAATAACAGTTTTTCCGTTTAAAACGGACATATCCTCATCATCTTCATAAGTTTTCACGCCTGAGCTTTCCAACATATCAAGAGTCTGAGGATTATGTATTAAATGTCCGTCAACATATATTTCATCATTACTTTTAGCTGCTTGAGAAAAAGTATTCTCTACAGCATGTTTTACACCATCACAGAAACCAGCAAATTTACCTATATCTACGTTCATTGTTCATTTTGTTGATTTTTAATTTGAATTATTATTTAGCTTTAACTACTTTGTTGCCTTTAATGCATTTAGTACAAACTAATGCTTTTTTTACAGAGCCATTTACTTCAATTTTGATATTTTGTAGGTTAGCATTAAAAGAACGTTTAGTTTTTATATTAGAGTGGCTTACGCTATGACCATTTTGTTTACCTTTGCCACATATTTCACATACTCTTGCCATAATTTTCCTCCAATGAAATGATAATAATAATTTAAAGTTTTAATTATAGAATTATATTATAAAAAATTATTCTAGTCAATAGATTTATAATATATTTTTTTATTGTATTTTTATATAATTTTTATATCCTTATAGAGAAATAAAAAATTATATAGCCATTGATTATATTTAGAATTGTAGTATAATATTTGCAAGTAAATTAATTAAATGAAGTTAAAAATACCTAAATAGGAGAGATATATGCCACCAAGATCAAAATTAGGTGAAATACCTAGACAACAAATGCCTACTAGAAGTCCGGAGGAACGCAGTAAAGATTTTAAAGAAGTACCTTTGGGATATACAGAAGAGCAGGCTTATACTGAATCTTTAAGATGTTTAGATTGTAAAGTACCTCATTGTATGGAAGGTTGTCCTGCTAAGGTAAAAATTCCAGAATTTATTAGTCTTATTGCTGAAAAGAAATTCTTAGAAGCTGCTAAAAAAATTAAAGAAACTAATGCATTGCCAGCTGCTTGCGGAAGAGTATGTCCTCAGGAAGAACAATGCGAACAAAGATGTGTTGTTGGTAAAAAATTCGAACCAGTTGCTATTGGTAAATTAGAAATGTTTGTTGCTGATTATGAAAGAAAACATGCTCAGCATGAAGATTTAAAAGTAGAAAAAAACGGTAAAAAAGTATGTATAATAGGTGCTGGTCCTGCAGGTTTGGCTTGTGCTGGCGACTTAATCAAATTAGGTTATGATGTTACTGTATTAGAAGCTTTACATACAATTGGCGGAGTATTAATGTATGGTATCCCTGAATTCCGTTTACCAAAAGAATTAGTAGCTCATGAAGTAGAAAACCTTAAGAAAGATGGCGTAAAATTCAAAATAAATGAAGTTGCTGGTATTTCTTTAGATTTCCAAGAGTTAAGAAAAGAGTATGATGCTATATTCTTAGGTACTGGTGCTGGTTTACCAGTATTCTTAAAAATACCTGGTGAAAACTTCTGCGGAGTATATTCTGCTAATGAATATTTAACTAGAGTTAATTTAATGGGTGCTTATAAATTCCCTGAAGTAGATACTCCTATTATTAAACATAAAAAAGTAGCTGTATTAGGCGGCGGTAACGTAGCAATGGATGCTTGCAGAACTGCTGTTAGATTAGGCGCTGAAAAAGTTTACTGTATTTACAGAAGAACTGAAAAAGAACTTCCAGCAAGAGTAGAAGAAGTACATCACGCTATGGAAGAAGGTGTTGATTTCAGATTCTTAAGAGCTCCTTTAGAAGTTCTTGGCGATGAAAACGACAATGTAAAAGCAGTAAGAACTCAAGTTATGGAACTTGGAGAAGCAGATGCTGACGGAAGAAGAAAACCAGTTGCTGTTGAAGGCAAAACTGAAGATATAGAAGTTGATGCAGTTATTATTGCTATAGGTACTACTCCAAACCCACTTATCTCAAGAAAAGTACCAGAGTTACAAACTACTAAAAAAGGCACTTATGTTATAGATGAAGAAACAGGTGCTACTTCTTTAGAAGGTGTATTTGCAGGCGGTGACGCTGCTCGTGGTTCTGCTACAGTTATTCTTGCTATTGGTGATGGTAAAAGAGCTGCTGCTGGTATAGATAAATATTTGTCTAATAAATAATTAAAAATAATAAATTAAATTACTAATAAGTAATAAAAAAAGGAGGCTTTTTAGCTTCCTTTTTTATTTTTATATTTAATACTAATTTTTTAAAAAAATATAAATTAACAAAAAATATTTTATAAAATTCATTTTTTTCATCATTTTGTGATGTCTTAATTGTATAAATCTACAAAAAGTTGTAAAAGAACTTGACTTTTATACCGTTAATAATAATATAGTTAACATAATTATAGTTTTTTTATAATTAATTTTTTTCTTATTTTAATAATTATGGTTTTATTTTCAGTAAGCCATAAAATATATTTTATAAAATAAAGATTGGGAGGATTAATCTAATTATGAAATTAAAGGTACAAATTGGTTTTATCACCTTAATAGCTTTGATGCTTATTTCATGCGGCGGTTTACCAGTAAAAGAATACGAAAGGGTAACTGCCCTAAGAGATACCGTGGTAAACAAATATTCTGAGATAAAAACATTTGCTCCAGAAGATTTTGACATAGCAGAAAAAGGTTATGCTGAAGCTGATATTATCATGAAAGAAGAAAATAAGGATGAGGCTGCAAAAGCTAAAGAATTACTATTAGCTGCTGAAACTAATTACAACATAGTTTTAGACAAGGGTTTACCACCTTATTCTGAAATCTTGAAAAAACAAACTGATGAAAGTGCTACTAACGCTATAGAAATTAAAGCCAGCGTAATGTATGCAGATGAGTTTGCTAGTGCTGATACTGTATATCAGGAAGCTAATGCAATGTATACTGCTGAAACTAAAGACTATAGAGTTATGGTAGACAAGCTTTATCAAGCTAAAGTTGCATATACAGATTTGTATAATAAAACTAAAGAGCAATTTGATAAAAGTGATGAGGCTTTAAGATTAGTTAAAGAGCGTTTAGCTCAGTTAGAAAAAATGATGCAAGAAGTTGAAGCCTTTGAACAGGAACAGAATTAATATAAGGAGTAAGTGATGAAAATAAAAAAAATAATGGCTACTGTAGCATTATTATCTTTTACTTGGTCTATTTTACCGGCACAAACTTATGAAGATGCTGCTAGAATAACTCAGGAAGCTGATGATCTTCAAAACCAAGGTCAATATCAACAATCTTATGATAAGTCTCAAGAGGCATCTTTAAGTATAGATAAAGCTCAAATGGCATTATTCTACAGACTTATGAATGCTAGAATTAATAAGACTAAAAATGATGCTAATAATGCAATAACTGAAATAAATCAAATGGGTGCTTCTACTGATAATCAATTTAAAGCTACTTATGAACAAGCTTTAAAATATTTTGAAGAAGGTAACTCTAATATAGGAAGCATACCTGCTGCAGACGCTACTGCTAAAACTGATGAAGAATTTACTGCAGCTTCTAATACTTTTACTACTGTTTTAACATCTTATAGCAATGCTTTAGCATCTGCTAATACTGTTAAAGAAGGTTATTTAGGCAGAGAAAGAGATACTGCTTCTAAAGCTATAGCTGATGCTAGAGGTAAGTATAATGCTGCTTTAGGTAAAAGTATAAAAGCTGGTGACAATAATGATAAAACTGTTTCTGGTGCTTTAGCTAAAGCTGATGAAGCTTTAAAATCTGATAACTTTGCTAGTGTACAGCAAAATGTTGCTGCTGCTCTTGCTGGTATAACTAAAGCAGAAGCAGATGCAAAAGCTGCTGCTGAGAAAGCTGCCGCTGCTGCTAAGGCAAAAGCAGAAGCAGAAGCTAAAGCAAAAGCTGCTGCTGAAGCTAAGAAGAAAGCTGAAGCAGAGGCTAAAGCAAAAGCTGCTGCTGAAGCTAAGAGAAAAGCTGAAGCAGAGGCTAAAGCTAAAGCAGAAGCTGAAGCTAAGAAAAAAGCTGAAGAAGAAGCTAGAAAGAAAGCTGAACAAGAAGCTCTTGCTAAAGAAAAAGCAGATGCTATTGCTAAAGCTAAGCAAGATATTGCTAATGCACAAGAAAAATATGATACTCTTGTAAATGATAACACTATTACTAAAGGTGATGAAACAGATCAAAATATATCTACTCTTTTAGCTGATGCTAATAAGTTAGCTGAAACTGATCCTGCTGCTGCTAGTCAAAAAGCATTAGAAGCTTCTAAAGCTATGGACGATTTAGTTAACAATATGAACGATACTATAGCTAGAGAAGAAAATCAAAGACAATTAGATGATCTTAAAGCTAGATATCAGCAGCTTGTTGATGATGGTTATATAATCCCTGATAGTGAAGAAGATCAAAATCTTTCTCAAGTTATAAAAGAAGCTGAAGATGCATTAACTAATAATGATAATGCTTTAGCTAGAGAAAAACTTGAAGAAGCTAACAACACTATGAATGCTATATATGAAATGGGACCTAAGAGACCTGGTGATGGTGATTTAGTAGAAGGTGACGGCGATGGTGAAAAAGGTCAGATAATAGACGGTACTACTGGTCAAACAGTTAATACTGAAGGTAAAGTTACTGTACTTCCTATGTATTATACAGTTGTACAAAGAACTCCTTTAACTGATGCTTTATGGAGAATAGCTGGTTATTCATTCATATACAATGATCCTATACAATGGTACAGATTATATCAAGCTAACAGAAATATATTAAGAGATCCTAATAATCCAGACTTAATATTACCTGGTCAAGTATTAACTATACCTAGTATGAACGGTGAACAAAGATCTGGTACTTATGATCCTAATATGGAATACATAACTTATGATGAAGCTATGATATTGAGAAATCAACAGCAACAAAATACAGCTGCTGAAGGCAATGCAACTACAGCTACTGATACAGAACCTGCACAAACTGCTCAATAATATTAGTTAATTAGAAATTAAGTAGCCATGTATGATTAATTCATGCATGGCTATTTTTTTATTAAATGTTTTCAAAATAAAATTTGTTTATCTAACCGCACGCAGAATAATGCTGAAAATATAATTTTAATTATTAATACAATTATAATTTATTATAAAAATGCGTTTACCGTGCGTTGATTAGGTTATAAGTTTAATTAACATTTGGGTGGGTGTTAGAATTTCAGATTAGGTTTAAAAGAAAAATAATGTATAAATATCAAATTGAATTAGCAAGTTTAAAGGGTGGGTAGGTGAAAATAAAATTAAATAGAATAATAAAAAATTGAAAAATATAGCAAAAAATATAGAATATAAAAAACAATAAGGAAACATAATAATGAAATATAAACCTCAAATTAAAGATGAATTAAAAGAATTAGTAAAAGATGAAAATATTTATTTGGGTGATATAGATACAAGTTTAATTACCGATATGAAATATTTATTTGCAAATAGCAAGAGAGAAAATTTTGACGGCATAGAAAATTGGGATACTTCAAATGTTACAGATATGTCTGAAATGTTTATGGGAGCTTCTTATTTTAATTCAAACATAAATAATTGGAATGTTTCAAAAGTTACTAATATGTCTGGTATGTTTTCAAGTGCTAAAAAATTTAATCAGCCTTTAAATGACTGGGACGTTTCTAATGTAAAAGATATGGAGTTTATGTTTTCTGAAGCTGAAAGTTTTAATCAGTCTTTAGATAAATGGAATACTTCTAATGTACTTAGTATGAGATGTATGTTTTATAAAGCTATAAATTTTAATCAGAATTTAAATAATTGGGACACTTCTAATGTTGAAAATATGGAAAGTATGTTTTCAAAAGCTTATAATTTTAATCAGCCTCTTAATAATTGGAATGTAAGTAAAGTAGAAGAGATGACTGCTATGTTTGAGGAAGCTAAAAGTTTTAATCAGGATATCAATAGTTGGAATGTTTCTAATGTAAGAAGAATTGCTCATATGTTTAGCGGTGCTGAAAGTTTTAATTATTCTATAGAAAATTGGATCATTAATGAAGGCTGTTCTATTTGGGAATTTTTTTCGGGTGCTTCTTCTTTTAAAGACATAAAATCTATATTAAATATTTATTTTATATCTAAAAAAGTAAATGATAGGAAAAAACTTTTAAATATGCTTGAAAACTGTGATATAAAAGAAGTGTATAAAGAAGTTATTAAATATAATAAACTTAAAGATTTTATTAATAAACTTGAAAATACTTATTATGATGAATTAAAAGAACTAATTGAAAATAAAGAAAGTATAATAAAAGAATATAAAAAATCAAAATCTAAAAAAATAGAATTAAAAGATGATGAAAAGTATAAACCTAAAGACAAAGCAGAATTATTAAAATTGATAAAAGAAAAAGTAAAATTTAATAAAATAGATACTAGATTAATAACTGATATGTCAGGATTATTTCAGAATTCAAAACTTAAAAAATTTGACGGCATAGAAACTTGGGATACTTCAAACGTAGAAGATATGCATAATATGTTTAATAATGCTTTATATTTTAATCATAATATAGAAAGATGGAATGTATCTAAAGTTATTAATATGAGATATATGTTTTACAGGTGTACTAGATTCAATCAGCCTCTTAATAATTGGAACGTTTCTAATGTAAAGTATATGGCTTCTATGTTTGTTTATTGTTCAAGTTTTGACAGTGATTTAAGTAATTGGAATGTTTCTAATGTTGAAAATATGGAAAGGATGTTTGAAAATGCATATTCATTTAATCAGGATATTTCCAAATGGAATATAAGCAAAGTAAAAAAATTATATTCTATGTTTGAGGAAGCTAAAAGTTTTAATCAGCCTTTGAATGATTGGGATATGAGTAATATTGAATCTATACACGGAATGTTTAAAGGGGCTTCAAGTTTCAATCAGCCTTTAGACAAATGGAATCTTTCTAATGTAAAAGATATATCATTTGCCTTTGCCTATTGTATTAATTTTAATCAGGATTTGGAATCTTGGAATTTAGGAGAAAATGTTAATATGAAATATGCTTTTTCAAATTCGCCTATAGAAAGTAATCCTCCTTCTTGGTATATAGAAAAATAAGAAATGATAATAAGATTATATTTTATAAATTTTTTAATTTGCATTTTTGCTGTAGGAGTACTTCGTATGGTTCTTTGATGAAGTCACGTCAAAAAAGTTGATAATTATATATAAAGTGCATAAGTTGACAAATTTAAAAATTTTCAGTATATACTGAAACGATTTCATTTTGCCAACTACTGCACATTATGTAATATTATCAACTTTTTTGCCGCACAAAAAAGTTGCAAAAAACGCAATTGCTAGAACTTTATATTAAAAAATATATGTATTAAATGTATGGTATAACCTAGATTTAAACTAAAAATGCAGTCTTTTTGGTTCTTTGTGCCAACAAAAGAACTGGGGGTGTGGGGGCAAAGCCACCACAAACAATAAAATTGAAAAAACAAAAATTGACAAAATATAGTTGTTTAGGTATATACAAAATTGTAATGTTTCTAAAGTAGGAGATATGTAATACTTGTCATATAAATATTAATAAAAAAATACAGTTAATATATTGTTTTAATATATTAACTGCATTTTATTTATATACTATATTTTATTGTATTTCGTTTTCATTTATACCCATAGCTTTAGCAACGCCAAGACCATAAGCTTTATCAACATTCATACAATTTTTAATATGTTTCAATTTTACTTCTTTAGTAACTGTTTCCATATCTCTTGCAGTATTTTCAAATAATACTTGTTTTTGAGCATCTGTCATAAGATTGAATAAAGCTCTTGCATCTGTGTAGTAATCGTCATCATCTTCTCTATGATCATATCTGTAAGCATCTCCGAAAAGTTTCAAAGGCGGCTCAGAATATTCTTTTTGTTCTTTCCATTCTCCTTGAGAATTAGGTTCATATTGTACAGCAGAACCATTATTAGAATCAACTCTCATAGAACCATCTTTATGGAATGAGTGGAATGGACATCTTGGAGCATTTACAGGTATGCTTGAATAATTAACACCTAATCTGTATCTTTGAGTATCAGTGTATGAGAATAATCTTCCTTGAAGCATTCTATCAGGAGAGAATCCTATACCAGGAACTATTGTAGAAGGACTGAATGCTGACTGTTCTACTTCAGCGAAATAGTTTTCAGGGTTTTTATTTAATTCTAAAACACCAACATCGATTAAAGGATATTCTTTTTGTGACCAAGTTTTTGTTAAGTCAAATGGATTTCTTTTGCTTGCATTTGCTTGTTCTTCAGTCATTATTTGTATTTTCATGTTCCATCTTGGATAGTCGCCTCTTTCAATAGCGTCAAATAAATCTCTTTGAGAACTTTCTCTGTCTTTTGCTATGATTGCTGCAGCTTCTTCATCTGTTAAATTTTTAATTCCCTGCTGAGTTTTGAAATGGAATTTTACCCAGAATCTTTTATTATCTTTATTTATGAAACTATAAGCATGACTGCTGAATCCATGCATATGTCTGTAGCTGTAAGGTATACCTCTGTCGCTCATATCTATAGTTATTTGGTGAATAGCTTCAGGCAAAGAAGTGAGGAAGTCCCATTTATTTTGAGCACTTCTCATATTAGTTTTTGGATCTCTTTTTACAGCGTGATTCAAATCTGGGAATTTTAAAGGATCTCTGAAATAGAATACTGGAGTGTTATTTCCAACTAAATCCCAGTTTCCTTCTTCAGTATAGAATTTAATAGCAAAACCTCTTATATCTCTTTCAGCATCTGCTGCACCTCTCTCACCTGCCACTGTAGAAAATCTTACAAATAAATCAGTTTTCTTTCCAACTTCTGAGAATATTTTTGCCTTAGTGTATTGTGTAATATCATGAGTTACAGTGAATGTACCATAAGCACCTGAACCTTTGGCATGCATTCTTCTTTCAGGTATAACTTCTCTATCAAAATGTGCCATCTTTTCCATAAACCATACATCTTGTAAAAGCATAGGTCCTCTGGCACCTGCTGTCATAGAATGCTGATTATTTTCAACCGGAGCACCGAATTCAGTTGTTAATTTTTTATCTGACATATTAAAACTCCTTAATAGTATTTATTATCAATAAATATATTATACTAAATAAATATTTTATTTCAAGTGTAATAATAAAAATTATTATAAAATATTAAAAAATTATTAATAAAAAATATTAAATAATAAAAAAAGATAATAAGTATTGACTAATAACTAAAAAAATTATATACTTAATAATAAATATTACTAATAAGGATTATATATTATGAACAGTAAAAAAGAAACAATTATACTTCTAAATATGGGCGGACCTAGAAATTTTGATGAAATAAATACATTTTTAGTGAATATGTTTAATGATTACTATATATTAAATATAAAAAACAGCATTATAAGAGGTATGGTAGCTAAAAAGATTGTCAATAAAATAAAACCTAATGTTATTAAACATTATGAGGCAATAGGAGGAAAATCTCCAATAAATGAATATACAGAGAAATTGATAAATAAATTAAATAGTATGGACAATACAAAAGATTATAAATACATAATGAATTATACGCCTCCTTATTCTTATGATGTATTAAAAGAATTAAAAAACAATGATGTAAAAGAAATTACTTTATTTAGCATGTATCCTCAGTACTCAGAAGTTACAGTAAAATCATCTTTAGAAAATGTTTATAAGGCTATGAAAAAATTAAAATATAATCCTACAGTCAATATAATAGACAGATACTATGACAATGAATATTATAATGATTCAGTTGTAAATTTAATAAAAAACAGTATAGGCGATAAAAATAGTGAAGAGTATATATTAATTTTCTCTGCTCATTCTATACCAAAAATGTATGTAGATAATGGCGATCCTTATGAATATGAATGTAATATGAACGTGAATATATTAAAAGAAAAATTAAAAGAATCAGGTTTATATTTTAAAGATGTATTGCTTTCTTATCAATCAAAAATAGGAAAAATTGAATGGCTTGAACCATCAACTATAGATACAATAAAAAAATACAATGGCGAAAAATTAATAATATATCCTTTAGCATTCACAATAGATAATTCAGAAACGATTTATGAAATAGATATTGAATATAGAGAAGAAGCTATAAATAAATATAATATTAAAGATTTTATAGTATGTCCTTGTTTAAATGACAATATATCATTTGTAAAAACTATACTCTCATTATCAAACAATAAAATAGAAAATATTTACTATAATAGAAAAATAGTTTAAAAAATATAAATAGCTTTTTACATTCATAAAGTAATAAGTATCAGATTTTTTTAAAGTGAATAATAATATACCTAAACTACTATATTTTGTCAAAAATAAAATTATAGTTTATTTTTTATATCTGGGGCTTTGCCCCAGACCCCACTTCTTTTGTTGCCACAAAGAAGCTTATATCCTCGATAAACTCGGATACGCTTTGCGAAAGGCTATATTTTAGACCCAATTTAGAAATTTATGCTACATGTAAAATATATTTAGTACTGTTTATCACTATTTTTTACTTGCACTTTTTGGTTCTTTGACGCTGTCCGCCTGTGGCGTGCGGCGGGAAAAAGAACAACAAAAAATTTACAAAGTTAAAAATTTTTAGTATAATTTTTTCATATTCATAAAGTAATAAGTATCAGACTTTTTAAACTAAATAATGATATAACAAAAAGTGAGTATAAAAAATATTTTTACTTTTATCATTTACTTAAAAAATTATTTGTGATATAACTTCATTTATTTCAATATTATCAATATTAGTAAGAAGGATTTTTATGGATTTAGAAAAGAAATTGGAAGAATTTTATATTGATGTAAGAATGCCTATGAAGCAGGCTGAAGCAAATACAAATTTCACATCAATACCTATTTTGGGATATTCATTATCTTATCGAATGAATGATATAATTAAATGCTACTTTGAAATAGAAGAAGACAATCAAAAATTAAAAGACAGATATAAACATTTATTAAAAATATATTATTATAATGAACATAATAAAAAAGAGCACAGAGAAAGTCTTGTACTTCCATCTTTAATATTATTTGGAAATTTAGAAAAAGCATTAGAGAATATAAATTACAGCACATATAAATCACCTGTATGCAGACTAATGGCTTTTCAAAGACCTATACATAAAATATTTGAATTATTAAATGAGTATTTCAATAAAGAGTTTACTGAATATGTTAATAAATATGTAGATATAATAAATTCTAAAGATGCAGAAAAAATATTTAAAAATATGGATAGAGATGCAGTTATACCATTATTTGCATTATGTGCTATGGCAAACACTGAAGATAAATATATAGACATTATTATCAAAGCATTAGACTATATGCCGAATAAAATTGATGCTTTAAATGTTATTGCTCCTATTATAAATAAACATAAATCATTAAGAGATAAATTTGTAGAAATATTAAACAATGATGAATCTTTAATTATAGAAATTAATATAGACTTTGGAACTTATGTAAATAGAGATTCTTTTTCAGATAGATATAAAATGATTGATAAAAGATATAAAGAACTTGATTTTCCAAATTATTTTTCAGTTATTGCTAAACATTTTAATGATTATTTTTATATAGATAAAGTTCATAATTTCAAAAAACTTTATTTAAATGATAAAGAATCTTTTTATAAATTATATAATCTCTTAAAATCAGAAAGATATATTATAAGACAAGATATAAAAATCATATTTATTTTATTCAGTGCAATTTTATTAGAGCATAATGATAATAATTTTGATTTAGAAACATTTAAATTATGCTATCAAATAATACCTAATGTAATTTTAAAATGTCTTAAAAAGCAAGATGGAGGAGATATTAATAAAATATCTAATAACATTAAAAATTTAGAAGAGGTATTTGATAAAGATAAAAATAAAACATTTAATAATTTAATAGACTATTTTACAGGAAAAAAATCTTCAGACAGACTTTACAGATTTAGAGCAACTTATCCTGAAATTAGTTTGAATACAGATATAATGTATGTATTTGCCTTATTCAATTTTGAAGATTTATGCGAAGAAACAAAATCATCAAAAAAATTCTGTATAGATGCATTAAAACATTTAACCATACAGCTTGGAATTAGAAAATACATAGAAACACAATATGCCCTAACTTCAAAAACATTCAGAGAAATTGTTGATTCGCTTATAAATAATGAAGAATTAAATATAACATTAAAAGAAGTACTTCTTTCATACTATTATGATTATGGTAACGACTATGTGCCGCCTCCATCATTATATAATGATTTAATAGATGAAAAAGATAATGCAAAAACTTTAAAAGATTTATTAATAGAAAATTACAGTGAAGAATTAAAAAATATATTAGATGATACAAATTTCATTAAAAAAGAATTAAGCAATGAAAAATTGGCTATTTTAGATATATTAAAATGGGCATATAATCCTAATTTCAATTATAATAATTTTAATTTAGTTTATACAGTTCTTGAAAGCACTAAAAAAGTAGAAGTTAAAAGAGTTTGTTTAAAACTCATATCTAATAATGAAAATATAACAAGGGAATATGTTGAAAAAGCTATTGATAAGGTAAAAGCTTCAGATTTAAAAGGAGCTTTAAAAACAATACTCAAAAATTGGAACTTAAAAAAATACGGCGATAAATTTAATAGTGTTGATGAAGCAATTGAATTTATTAATACATACTATAATACAAGTTATGAAAACAGCATTAAGTTTTTGGAGAATATAAAATTAAATAAAGTATTATATAAAAATGGAAATGAGGCAGATGAAAGAATCATTAAATATATTTTAATGGAGTATATGAATCTAACAGAGCCTGCAAGACTTAAAGACTGCGACATACTGGCGGATTTATTAGAAATTAACTCTTTTGAAAAAGTATTGAGTAATATATTCAATTATTGGAAAGATACTAATTATGACAGCAAAGAAAAAAATATATTAATGCCTTATTGTATATATTCTGATAATTCAAAAATTGATGCAGTATATACATTAATAAAAGAATTTGCTAAAGGATCAAGAACTATATTAGGAGCATTTATTGTAAAATGTATTGCATTAAACGGCAAAAATTATGCTTTAATATTGGTTGATAATCTAACAAGAAAAGCACCTACTGCAAAAATTAAAGAAACTGCAAACGAAACTATGAAAAATGCTGCAGATATTTTAGAGATTTCTACTGATGAACTTTCTGACAGAATTATTCCTGATTTTGGTTTTGACAGAAAAGGAAATAAAGTCCTAAGTTATGGAGGAGAGGTAAACAGAACATTTACTTTAAATATCAATAATAATTTAGAATTAACAATTAAAGACGATGAAAAAAATAAAATTATAAAATCACTTCCAGCACCAAACAGCAAAGATGATAAGAGAGCGGCAGATTCAGTTAAAAAAGAATTTAGTAATCTAAAAAAAGAAATTAAAACTTTAATACAATCTCAAAAAATAAGACTTCAAAGGGTTTTAATGAACGGCAGAAAATGGAATTATGAAAGTTTCAAGAATGTATTTGTAAATAATAGTATTATGAATATATTTGCCTTAAAATTAATTTGGGGTGTTTATGATGATGATAATAAATTAATTGAAAGTTTCAGATATATGGAAGACGGCACTTTCAATACTGCCGATGAAGAAGAATATAAACTTGAAGATACAACTGCGAAAAATATCAGTTTAGTTCACCCTATGGAATTAGATGAAAATACTTTAAATAAATGGAAACAGCAATTGACAGATTATGAAATTAATCAGCCTATAGAACAGCTTAATTTTAATTATGAAACTATAGAAGAAAAAGATATTCAAAATGATGAGCTAACTGCATTTGAAGGAATAACTGTTAAAGCCGGAACTTTGATGTCATTTGCAAATAAATATGATTTTGCAAGAGGAGAAGCAGAAGACGGAGGAAGCTATAGTGAATATATTTTAAAAGATACTTATTTAAAAATTTCAGCACATATTACATTTGAATATATGTATTTTGGAATTGAGCCTGATGAAGATATTAATTTAAATAGTATTATTTTCTATGATGAAAGCGATGAGCTGCAGCCGGTAAAAACAAATCCTTTAAAATTAAATCAAAGGTTTATTAATTCTGTTTATAGTATAATAAAGAATAATATATAAAAAAATAATAAAAAAGAGTCTTTATAAATTAATTTTTATTAAGGCTCTTTTTTAATAGAATTATCAAAGAATATTGGCAATATTGAAAATTATAACAATAGTTTAAATAAAATATACAACTTTTTTGTTTTACTTTAGTTTTATATAACTATATGTAATTTTTAAGTAAAACTGTATTGTTGAATATAAAGTATTTTTTACTTTTAATAGTTTACTTTAAAATTATTTATGATATAACATTACAATACAAAAATATCGTTTACGGAGCCTTTATGAGAAAACTTATTG
The DNA here is from genome assembly GCF_944390845.1 of uncultured Brachyspira sp. GTDB lineage: Bacteria > Spirochaetota > Brachyspiria > Brachyspirales > Brachyspiraceae > Brachyspira > Brachyspira pulli. Next base: position 12,636 of record NZ_CALXRM010000027.1, on the reverse strand, counting down.
TAAAACTAAAAACTCTTTATTGTATTATGATAATGTCATTAATTTTAACAATGATAACAGGAGTTACTATGTTTGCGGCAATAGCTATTGACAGAACATCTCCAATCGGAGAAAACACTTCGAGAAATAATTATGAAGCAATAACAGTAACTTTCAATCAGCAGATGGTTGCTTTGCAGGCTATTAAAGAAGTTACTAATCAATACTTCAATTTTAATATAGATGTTAAAGGTACGTATAAATGGCTTTCTGTTAATACATTGGCTTTTTATCCTAGTGAACCTTTGCCAGACAACACAAAAATAGATGTTACACTAAAAAAAGGAATAAAAAGCGAATTAACAGGCGATATATTGGAAAACGATTATACTTGGAGTTTTAATACTTTAAGACCTATAATGCAGAAAACTTCTCCTTATGATAGGCAGTCAGAACTTCCTACAGATGTTAATATAGTTGTTTACTATAACATGCCTATATATCTTCAAAGTGCAAAAGAAAAAATACAATTAATTACAAGCAATAATAATACTGCTATAGATTTTGATGTAAGATATGCCAAAATAGAAGATTTAAGAGAATGGGAAACTAACGAATACCAATTAGAACAGGTATTAGTTATAAAGCCTAAAGCTGCATTAGCTAAAAATGATAAAATAACAGTATATATAAAAGAAGGACTTGCTGCCGTTAATGGTAATTTGGGAACAGCAGATAATGATAGTTTTAATTTTTCTACACATGATGACTTCTATTTTAGCGGAGAAAGCGAACAGACAGTAACAGCTTCATATTCTCCTAAAGCTCCTACAATAAGATTCAGTACAAGAGTTGAATGGTCAGATTTGATAAGAAATATGGAAATTACCCCTGCAATTCAGCTTCCTACAGAGGAAGAAATTCAGCAGAATTCTTGGTCTTCAAAAGAATTTTCGCTTTATTCATTAAGATTCAATCCTAATATTACTTATAATATAAAAATCAATGGAAGTTTAAAAGACTCTTATGGTCAAACTTTGGCTAAAGAACAAAATATTACTTTAAATGTTACAGACTATAACCCAAGCGTTTCTATACCTTCAGGAATGGGAGTTGTTGAAGCTTATGAAGGAATAAAACTTCCAGTACAGGTAATGAACCCTAATACTATAAATATACAAAGCAGATATGTTGATAAAGAAAATATCATACCTTTCCTATTTGTAAATAAACAAGTATATAGATATGATGAAAGTGCTCAATTTAGAAATTATACTAATCAATATGGAAAATTATTCGGATATAATAATACTACAGAATATACTCCTAACGTTGAAAGAAACAGATATATCACAACAGCATTATATTTAACTAATTATATGAATAATAAGCAATATGGTTTATTGTCTATAGAGTTTAAAACTAAAACAGGATATCAGAACCAATATGATTATTCAACAGCTTCTCAAATACAAATTACTTCTATGGGAGTAACAGGTAAATTCTCTGGCGATTCAAATACTATATTTGTAACAGATTTAAAAACAGGAATGCCGGTTGAAGGAGCTACTGTAGAAATAAGAGATGACTTTAACAGAGTATTAGAAAAAGCAACTACAGATGAAAACGGAATAGCAACTACTAAAGGATTTAGAACTTTAGGAATAAAAAGAGCAAGCAGATGGGATACACCAAGACAATGGGCTATAGTTACAAAAGGCGATGACGTATCTTTCATAAACAGCGATTGGGGTACAGGCGTTTCACCTTGGAGAATGGATATAAGCTATGATTATTCTCCTTCTGATAAAGATTATAATGGTTCTATGTTCACAGAAAGAGGACTTTATAAACCTGGCGAAGAAGTACATATAAAAGGTGTTATAAGAGAAAATAAAATAGGAAATTGGCAAATACCTAATGATTTGAAAAATGGTACATTTGTAATAAATAATTCAAGAGGCGAAGAAATACATAAAGGAACTATTACTTTAAATGAATATGGTTCTTATTTAATAGATTTTACTTTACCAGCTGATGCTCCTACTGGATATTACAGTGTAAATGCTGAGTTTAGAAGCGAATCAAATAATGACAGAGAAGATAGCAGTTCATACAGCTTATCTCAAAGCTTCAGAGTAGAGGAATTTAAACCTTTAGAATATGAAAGCAGATTATGGGTTGAAGATAAGAATTATTATTTAGGCGATACAATGCCTATTAAGATGTCAGGCTGGTATCTATTCGGTGAGCCTATGATATCTAATCAGGTTAGCTATAATATTTCTATGAATGAAACTTTCTTCACTCCTCCTAATAATGCAGGTTTCAGATTTACAAAATTAAGCTGGTTTGAAGATGTTTATTATAATAATTATTATTCTATGATAGCAAATGGTACTGGTGCATTAGATGAAAATGGTGAATATGCTTATGCTCCAACTATAGATGCAAGCCGTTCAATACATGCTGCTTATGTTACTATAGAATCAACTGTATCAGGTGAGGATTCTCAAAGAGTAAGCACTACAAAAAGCGTATTAGTTCATGGTAGTGATTATTATATAGGTATAAAAAGACAAGGTTATTTCTTAGAAACTGATAAGCCTACACAATTAGAATTCATTGCTGTTGATACAGAAGGAAACAGACTTGAAGGCAAACAAATAGAAGTTCAAGTTATAAGAAGACATTGGGAATCAGTAAGAAAAGCTATAACAGGCGGAAGATTTGAATGGGAATCAAAACAAATAGATGATGTTGTTGAAACTACTACAGTAACAACAAAAAAAGATCCTGTTGCATACAGCTTTACTCCTACAAATTCAGGACTTTACATAATATTAGCAAGAGCAAAAGACTCTAAAAACAGAGAAGTTGCTGCTGATGAATATATGTATGTTATAGGTAAGGATTATGCTCCTTGGGCTATGTTTGATGATGATTTGTTAGAGCTTATCACAGAAAAAGAAGAATATAAACCAGGCGAAACAGCTAAGATAATGATAAAATCTCCTTATGAATCTGCTACTGCTTTAGTAACAGTTGAAAGGGAATATGTAATAGATTCTTATGTTACAAATATTGAAGGTTCTACCGCTTTAATAGAAGTACCTATAAAACCAGAATATTTACCTAATATTTATGTAGGTGTTTCACTTGTCAAGGGTAGAGTTGAAAATGAAGCTTATACTAATTATGCAACTGATGAAGGTAAACCATCATTTAAAATTGGTTATGCAGGACTTTCAGTATCACCTCGTGAAAAAGAACTTAATGTAAAAATAACAAAATCTGCTGACAGTTTAGAACCTCGTGATGAAATGACAGTGGATTTATATGTTGAAACTAAAGAAAGCAAACCTATGGAAACAGAAATCATGTTAAGCGTGGTTGATGTTGGAGTATTAAATTTAATAGGTTATAAAACTCCTAACTGGTTCAATACTTTCTATGGACAAAGACCATTGAGTGTAGCAAGTGCCGATACAAGAATACACTTAATAGGACAGAGAAACTATGGCGAGAAAGGCGATACTCCTGGCGGTGACGGTATGAGAGCTGCTAATGATATGATGATGGCTAAAGCTGAAGCTATGGGTATGGACGTATTCAGCATAAGAAAGAATTTCTTAACAACTGCATTCTATCAAGGCAGAGTAAAAACTGATGCTAATGGTAAAGCTACAGTTACATTCAATTTACCTGATAATATTACATCATTTAGAATAATGGCTTCTGCTATAAATCAAGATGGTTATTTCGGTGCTTCTGATGATGTTGTTGTAGTTAAGAAAAATATTATGCTTATGACTACTTTACCGGAATTCGCTTATGTTGAAGATAAATTTAAAGCTGGAAGTATAGTATACAATTATTCTGATCAGGATTTAGAAATAGAAGTTCAGGCTGTTGCTTCTAATGCTATGATAGAAAATGCTGCTCAGACAATAAAAGTTCCTAAAGGCGGCAATGCTGATGTAAGATTTGATATTGTAGCTACAAATAGGGGAGAAGCTAAAGTTACTATATTTGCTAAAGGCGGAGAATATACTGATGCTGTAGAAAAAACATTCAATGTTAATATTCCTATGACTACAGAATCTGTTGCTATGTTCTCAAGCACTACAAATAATAATACTGACTTAATGCTTAGAGTACCTAATATAACAGAAGCATATAAAGGTGCTGGAAGTTTAGAGGTTTATATGTCACCTAGTGCATTCAGTGAACTTACAGGCGGTATAAATTATCTTATAAATTATCCTTACCTTTGTTTGGAACAGCAGTTATCAAGAGTTTATCCTATAATAACAAGTAAGAGATTATTAGTAGACATGAAGCTTACTGATATAGCTGAGGAAAGTTTAGATAAAACAGTACAAGATTTCTTAAAATCTATGCCTACATATCAAAGTGCTGACGGCGGATTTTCTTACTGGCCTAGCAAAACTTGGATATCTCCATGGCTTACTGCTTATGCTGCTGATGCTATGATTAAAGCTAAAAAAGAAGGATATACAGTTGATGAAAATTCTTTAAGATTAGCATTAGAATACATCAATAATTATGCTAAGAGCGGAGAGGCTGAAAAACCTAGCTTCTGGCAAGATGAATATATAAATCTTTCATCTATAGCATATATCGCTGCAGTTCTTTCTGAAGGCGGATACAATGCTAATGATGTAAAAACTATAATAGACAGAATATATCCTCAAGTTAATAATATACCTTTCTACGGACAGGTTCAATTAATGAGAGCTATGTATTACAATAAATATGATAATAAAGCATTAACTGAAGTTAGACAGTATATACTTAACACTATTAAAGAAGATCCTAACACAGCACATTATGAGCTTGAAGGAAGATATGCTAATCTTTATTGGATACACTCTTCTTCAGTAAGAGATACATCTGTTGCTTTATATGCTTTAATAGAAACTGGTTATGACAATGCTATCAATGAAAAAGTGGTTCGTTGGTTAGTTCAGTCAAGAAAAAACGGCAGATATTTAAATACTCAGGACAATGTTTCAGTATTCGCTGCTATGAATATGTATTATAAAAAATATGAAAATGTTAATCCTAATTTCAAAGCAGAGTTTATATATCAAGGAAAAACTTTACTTGAAGAAACATTTACTGCAAGAACTCAGCCTAGCTTAACTAAGAATTATGATTTAAGCGAGTTTATGGACGAAAAATTGAGCAACTTAAATACTAGAGCTGCTTTAGCTAATATAAAACGTAATGGAGATGGAAGACTTTATTATGGTGTTAGACTTACTTACGCGCCTCGCGATTTAGCAGTTAATAGAGATGCTGGAATAAAAGTTGAAAGAAGATACGAAACTAAAGACGGCAGAGTATTAGACTTAACTAAAGATAAATTCAAACAAGGCGAGGAATATGTTGTTGTAGTAAAAGTTACAGCTCCTTTTGAAAGACATTTCGTTGTAGTTGATACACCTATTGCAGCAGGTATGAGAATATTGAATGCTAGCTTTGCTACAGAAAGCAGCGAAGTTAAAAACTTAACTGGAAATGCCGGCAAACCTACTTGGTGGTGGGGCGGATTCAATCACACTGAAAACTATAATGACAAAGTGTTATTATTCGCTGATATGCTTAGCGACGGCGAGCATGAATATAGATATGTAGTTCGTGCTGTTACTCCTGGTGAATATTTACTTCCTGCTACTAAAGCTGAAGAGATGTATAACAGTGAAGTATTCGGTTATGACGGACAGCATAAAGTTGTTATAGAAGCTAAATAAATCTAAACAATAATTTTATAAAATTAAAGGCGGTATCTTTATGAGGTATCGCCTTTTTTATATTGAATATTCAATTAATATTATACAATGATATTATTAAATTGGTATTTTTTGAATTATAATGTTGGTAGTAAATAATTAGGAAAATAAGTTGTTTAGGTATATACTAATTAAAAAAATTCAGTATAATTTATTCTTTTTAATCTATTTACATTTGCCCACCCTATATATTTAAAACTTTTATTTGTTATTTTACTTTATATTTCTTTAAAAATAATACTGCAATTATAAAACCCACCCAAAATTTTATTTAACTTTATAATCTATTCACCGCACGCAGAATGAAATTATAAATATATATTAATTTGAATTATAATTTTTATTATATTTGAAATTTTGCTAACCGTGCGTAAAGTAAAGTTTTAAACTTAAAAAAATCTTGGGCGGGTGCTGTAATTTCTGTGTAAGTATTAAATATAATAAAAGCTAAAATTTCAAAATAAAGTTTTAAGGAATAAAGGGCGGGGTATGTAAGTAATTCTTCAAATATATTTGCATTGGTAATATTCTATATTTATTAAGATTAATACTTATATTATGAAGCTTCAAATTTTACCCCATAATCTTTACATATAAAAACCACAAATAAGTTTTTATTGTTTTGTTATGGAACATATATAATCATTGACTTTTATGCTTATTGAATTTATAATAATTTTCAATTTTATGATTTACTATAATGGGGTTTATGAGATTATGAGTATAGAAGAAAATAGTATTCAAAATAACAATACAAACAATACTAATGAAAAAATAAATGCAATAAATAATATAAACTTAAAAATAGGCAAAATATTAGAAAATAATTTAATATCAAATTTAATTATTATTGCTATAGGTTTTATTGCATCATTAGCAATGACTATATATTCTTATTTAAGTATTTCTAAATTAATTGATATTGTTGATTCTGTTAGTGATTTGAATATTTTTTTTATAGATAGTTTTTATTTTTATATATTTTATTTTTTCTGTTTTAGTTTGATATTTAATATTAATTCAAAGTTTAATTTAAAAAATATTGTTATAATATTTTTATCTTTTTTATTTGTATCAATTGTCAATTTAAGTACTATTTTCTTTGCAGCAATTGGTACCATTGAAAACATAAGAGTATATTCACAGTTCTATTATATTAAATATTTATTTTTTGTTATCATATTTTTTATAATAATAGCCTTATCATATAACGGTTTTCAAGTATTGAATTCAAAAAGCATTTCAGAGTTCTTTACATTTTCTGCCGATATATCAATATTTGCAGGTTTAATAGCAGCTGTAGTATCATCAGTATTTGGAGTATTTATAGTAATAGTTTTATTATTAATACAAGATCTTATCAGCAGCTTAGACGAAAAAATTATATTTAAATTAATATTATTATCAATATCATTTTTAAGTTCAATATTTCCTTTTTTGGTATATACAGTTTATATAAAAATGAAAACTAAAATTTCTATATATTTATCAAGAATATTAATGCCTTTTAGTTTATTATTTATATTTGTACTTTTGCTTCTTTTATTAATGCCTGATATAAGACCTTATGATAATAGAGTGACTTTCGTACTTTATAATATTATGCTTGCTGTAATTGTATTAAATTTATTTTTTGTAAGACCTGACTATAAATCAAGTATATTTACTAAGGCTTTATATATTGTACTTCCTATAATAGCTATTATTTTTGATATATTAGTATTAACTTCTTCTTTATACAGATTAATAGAATATGGTATCACTCCAAATAAAATAGTTTTAGTAGGTACAAATTTAATTATGCTTGGTAATTTGATTTTTATAACCTTTTTCAATATAAAATCTATACTTATAATATTTAAAAAATCTGATGGTATTTCCAATATAAAAGAAATCACTATTGGAGATACTAAATCAATGTTTTATATATATGTTTATGGAGTTTGGGCTTTTATAGTATGTTTTGTAATACCTGTATTATATAGTTTATTTGGTTGATTTTTTATTTGTTTGAATAGATAATCTATAAAAAATAAATAGCAAGAAAAGAATTATGAATAGTTTAAAAACACCGTTACAAAAAAATATTATAGTATCGGCATTGATTTCTGTTTTGCCTTTTACCATATATTTTTTATTTTTTGCTTCAAGTATTAATTCTGATTATAGAATTACTGATATAACCTCTTATTTTTTTGCTTTTAAGATTTTTTATTTATTTTGTTTTTCTTTGATATTTAATTTAGATAATAAGAAAAATATATTTATAACTTTTTTAATATTTTTGTTTATAGGTATTCTTAGCGTTTTTATACCTTCTTCAGAGTTTACATTTAAAGATATTATATATATAGATAAAAAATTAATTTTCTTTGTTCATACTATTTTGAATAAGAATTTATTTTTAGATATTATATTTTTTATAATGTTTGCTTTATCATTTAATCAGTATAGAAATTATAAAGATATTAATAAGGCATTTACCTTCAGTGCTAATATAATGATAATAACTTCTATTATACCTGCAATTATTTCTTTGATGTTTATGATGATTTTTGCTGGAGTAATCAATTTATTTAAAGGAATTATTATAAATATATTGCCTGATACAACTATTATTTTTTATATTTTTATATTAGCTGTATTTTATATATTTGCTTTTACTCCTTTTGTAATTTATTTTATTTATAAAAAAGATGTAAAAAATATATCAATATACTTTTCAAGAATAATAATGTATATAAGTTTATATAATATAGTGAAGCATTTATTTTCTATAATATTGCCAATGATTGCTTATAGCAGTCCTTATGATATTAGAGTCAATTTTATAATTTATAATGTTGCTCTTGCTATAGGTGCAGTAAATTTATTTTTTGTAAGAATGGATTATAAATCAAGCATATTCACTAAATTAGTTTATATTGTGTTTTCAGTAATAGCATTTATTTTTAACATAATAATTTTAACTTCTACAATATACAGAATAAAAGAATATGGAATAAGTCCAAATAAATTAACTTTGATTTTTACAAATATAATAATGCTTATTCATTTTATTTTGATAATTTTAGATAATATAAAATCATTAAAAAAATTAGAGAGTATAAAAAATATAAAAGACATTATATTAACAAACAATAGAAGCTATTATGTATATGTTTATGGTATTATAGCTTTTATAGTATGTTTTATAATGCCTTTATTTTATAATGCTTTTTAATTTTTATTTTTTCTTTTTATAATATTTTCTTACTATGTTAATCATTTTTTTATCCTGAATAGCCTCGGCATATTCTAAAACATTGTAGCTTTCTTTTATAGCACCTCCATAAACATCAGAAGGTTTTAATTTTATATTTAAATCTACTCCGTTTTTAAATAAATATTCAGCAACTTCATAAGAGCCTTGATCTATAGCATGATATATTGCAGTATAATTCATATCATTAGGATAATAGTTCACATCAGCACCATTTTCAACTAATGCTTTAACTATTTCTAAATTACCAACACTTGCAGCAATTGCTATAGGAGGATCACCATTTGCAAATTTTGTATCTAAATCAGCACCATTATCTTTTAAAAGTTTAACTACTTTAGGAACAGATCCGGCAAGTATAGTAGCAGGAGCAACTCCGCTATTATTTGTAGCATTTACATCGGCACCATTTTCTATTAAAAGTTTTGAAGCTTCATAAGGATTTTGTCCTGTAACAGCCCAAAGTAATGGAGTGTCACCATTATCATCGGCTTTTCCATTAACATCTATTCCGTTATCTATTAAATATTGCATTATATTAATATTTCCTTTTTCAGAAGCATAAATAAGTGCAGATGCTCCCCAAGATGATTTTTCATTTATATCTGCATTATTTTCTATTAATAGATTAAACATTTCTTCATTGCCTTTTTCGCATGCAATTATAATCATATTTTTGCCGTCTTTATTTTTTATATTTATATCAGAGTCATGTTCTATTAATAATTTTGCCATCTTTATATTATCAGTTCTTACAGCTTCCATTAAAGCATTAAATCCATCGTCTGCTCTTAAATTAACCAAAGCCCCATTATCAATCAAAGCTTTTGCTATATCATAATGGCCAAATGCTGATGCTAGCATTAAAGATGTTGTATTAGTGTGGCATATTATGTCTTCTATATCAATTTTATCTTTTGAAGCAGCATTTATACCGCCCTCATTTATCAATTCAATCATTTCAGGTACACCTGTTTTATTTTTATTTTTTTCTAATAGTTTTAATAATTCTTCACTAGGCATTATTATTTCATTTGTCATTGATGTGTTTTTGAACTTTTCATTATTACTTTTATTAAAAGTGCTATTATCTTTTGTTTCTTCTTTTATATTTTCATTTTCTGTATATTCATCAGCTTCTTTGTCTGGCTCTACTAATGTATTATCTTCTATTTGTATGTCTTCTGTATTTTCTATATTATCTGTTGTTTCTGTATTATTTATAATGCTGTCTTTTACTTTATCATTATTGCTTTCATTATTTGCCGCATATAAAGTTATTACTGTAATTAGAGTTGTCATCAGAATGAGAATGATTTTATTTTTCATAATACGTTCCTTAATATTAATGTTTTAATAATATCATATAATATATTTTTAGTAAAAATTTTAAGTATACATTAAAATTATAATTATTTATTGTTATTATTATAATATTTTCTTACTATGTCAATCATTTTTTTATCCTGAATAGCCTCGGCATATTCTAAAACATTGTAGCTTTCTTTTATACTTCTGCCATAGTCATTATCAGGTTTCATTTTTATATTTAAATCAACACCATTTTTAAATAAATATTCAGCAACTTCATAATTATGTTGGTCTATAGCATGAAATATCGCAGTATAGTTTATGTCATTAGGATAATAGTTCACATCAGCACCATTCTCAACTAATGCTTTAACTATTTCCAAATTACCCTCACCTGCAGCAATTGCTATAGGAGGATAATAATCTAAAAATTTTGTATCTAAATCGGCACCATTATCTTTTAAAAGTTTAACTACTTTAGGAACAGATCCGGCAAGTATAGTAGCAGGAGCAACTCCGCCATCATTTGTAGCATTTACATCGGCACCATTTTCTATTAAAAGTTTTGAAGCTTCATAAGGATTTTTTCCTGTAACAGCCCAAATTAATGGAGTATCCCCATTATAATCGGCTTTTCCATTAACATCTATTCCATTATCTATTAAATATTTCATTATGTTGATATTGCCTTTTTTAGAAGCATAAATAAGTGCAGATGCTCCCCAAGATGATTTTTCATTTATATCTGCATTATTTTCTACTAATAAATTAAACATTTTTTCATTGCCGTTTTCGCATGCAATCATAATCATATTTTCACCATCTTTATTTTTTATATTTATATCAGAATTATTGTTTATTAGTAATTTTGCTATCTCTATATTATCAGTTCTTACAGCTTCCATTAAAGCATTAAATCCATCGTCTGCTCTTAAATTAACCAAAGCCCCATTATCAATCAAAGCTTTTGCTATATCATAATGCCCGTATAATGAAGCTATCATTAAAGGGGTAGAATTAGTATAGTGTGTAACATCGCCTATAATAAGTTGATCTTTTGAAGCAGCATTTATACCGCCTTTATTTATTAATTCAATCATTTCCGCAACGCCTGTTTTCTTTTTATTTTTTTCTAATAGTTTTAATAATTCTTTACTAGGCATTATTATTTCATTTGTAATTGATGTGTTTTTTATCTTTTTGTTATTACTTTCATTTATTGTATTTGAATATAGAAAAGTTGTTATCATTAATAATGCGATTATGATTTTCATTTTGACACCTATTTTGGAAATTTGTTTTTATAATATCATAAACCATTATAAAAGTAAATAATATACCTAAATACCGTATATGTAAAAAATCTTGTTTATATTTTTATAATGGATTGTTATTTATTTTCTTTTATAGTAGAATGTACACAATTAATTATTAAGGGTTTTGTTTATGAAAAAGATCGCAATTTGTTTTATTTTTTCTTTATTTTTTATCAGCTGCTTAGACTATACTCAATATGTAACTATAGACGATGATAAGAACATCACAGTTGTTGCAATAGCTACAATGTCAAAATCTATTGTAGAATTAGGTGCTTACTCAGAAGGTTATGAAAATGGCGTACCAGACTATTATTATGATGATATATTAAGAGAGATGGAAGACAGTGCAAGAGAGTCATATCCTAGAAATTTTAAATTTAAAAAGATAAATAATGACAATGAAATAGGTCTTTATATAAATGGGCTTATCAATGAAAATAAATTAACAGAAGATAACAGTTCTTTAGTTCCTATAAGAGACGGAAATAAATTTATTTTTACTCCTTTCAATTACAGCAGTGATACTTCAGATTATAAAGAATATGCTTCTATGTTTAGTTCTTTAAAAATGAAATTGATTGTTTCAAAGTCTTATATACCTTCAATAAGTTCTTGTTATCTTTCTTCTTATGATGAAGTAAAAGATGTAAATGTTTATGATTTGAAGGATTCTTTTTTAATAGAGATACCTATGTATTCAGGAATAGACAGTCCTATGTTGTATATTGAGTTATAAATTATTAAAAATATATAGTATCAAATTTAATTTGTTCAGCTTTTTTGTTGTTTATAAAGCTGAACAAATTATTAAAATTATCATTATTTTTTAATTGATAATTTTATGATGTTATCAAAATTAAAAAGAAATCTTTGCACAGGAGCCAGACATATTGCATTAAGTATTCCTTAGTTTTTTAAAGTATAACATAGGTGTATCATAATTTAA
>NZ_CALXRM010000026.1 GCF_944390845.1 uncultured Brachyspira sp. | reverse complement strand
TTCTTTATGTAAAAGCTCTTGTAACTCTGTAGTCTTTAATGTGAATTCATCTAATATACGCACTATCTCTTTTTGTACTTCTATTGGAGGGAGTGGAACATATATTTTTCTAACCATAGGTATTGTTAATTGTGGAATACCAGTTTTAGGAACATCTATATTTGTATTATCAAAAAAATATTTTAGAAATTTAGGAGTACAAATATCATTAGGTATTATACATATTAATCTAACAATAGGATAAAATGGATTTTCATGATAAATACAATGCCCAATAGTTCCCCTTGCAGATACACTGATACAAGGTTTATCTATCTTTACAATATTAGTATATCCATACAAGGCATTATCACCTATACCATTACTAATAATAGGAATATTAAATTTTATTGTTTTTTCTTTTGAAAAATTATTTTTTGGAACATCTCCACCAGCAATAAAAGAACAAAAGTCTTCTAATTTTTTATATTCCACGCCGTCGGGACAATATTTATTAAGCAATTCTTCCAATAAACTCATATAATAACCTTATTCACTATTATTAATAAGCATTATAGCAAATTATCAAAATAAAACTACTTAAATAAACTAAATAGCATTTTCATGTTCTCGCTTCTGAAATACGAACTTGATGAACTTGAAGGCTCTGTCTTTGATATTTTACATACTGTACTTGTATTTGTATTGATAATCAAATTATAAAATTCCATATAATCAAAATAACCTGTAGATGAATTATTTTTATATATTCCCTTCTTTAATGCCTTTCCGCTATTATCAAAAAAATCTATACTATAACCGCCTGCAATTTTTTTGAGTGTTGCTTTGGCATAAGGTACGCTTCTATTTTTCTTTACTAGATTTACTTCTTCAGAACTTACAACTTTTTCTACTTTGTAATCATCTATAAAGTTTATAGACATCAAATCATTCATATTCGCAGCACCAGTTACAACATAGTTTCCCGAAATTTTTAAAGCTGAATTTTGTTTCTCGCCTTGAATAAAAAAGCCCTGCTTATTTGCCAAAAAAAGACTTCTGCTGTCTCTCAAATACATAAGCTTATAATCTTTTCCTACTATCATATCAAAATTATTAACTTTCTTTTTACCGTCTTTGATATCAGTGAAAGTTCCTGACATCTTATAACTTTTACCGTCTCTATTATAAATTTTAACAAAATCTTCAAATATATCCTGACTGTACAAATTAAAAGATAAAATACTTATTATAAATAAAATTTTTATTATTCTTTTATGCATACTTTTACCTCGCATTAATCATAACTAAACTACAATAAATAATAATCACCAAAAATCATAGAAAGTACTGCAATACAATTAAATATCAAATATGATAAAATAAAACTTATTATCATTATTCTTATTATAGTCTCATACATATTTTATAACCTCTATTATAGGCATTTTTATAACCTTTATTATTGGATAAATACCTGCTAATATTGATACAGATAATACCCATGCAAATATTAAAACAGTGCCTTTCAATGTTAGTAATAAACTTAAAGTATAACCGTCTGTAGCACCTGGAAATTTCATTATAAAGTTTGATGCATTAAGTATACCTGAAGCACCATAAGAAATAATTATTGAAATAACAGAACTCAACACTGCCATTATAATAATTTCCAAAAATAAAAGCAAAGTTACATTTTTTATATTTATTCCTAATGCACGCATAGTACCGAATTCATTTAAACGCTCTAAAAAATTCGTTGTAAGCATTTGCATAACTGAAACAAATACTAATATGCTTAATATGAATAATGCTATTAAATAATTATTAGTATTCATATCAATAACAGAAAGCAAAAATGCATTCAAATCCTTCCAATCTTTAGCCTCATAATTTAAATTGTTTTCATTAAAATATTGATTAAGACTATTTTTTATTTCAGTAGCCTTTTTATAATCTTTTAAATATACTAACAAATTATGGGCATTTCCGTATTCAAGACCAAATACTTCATACATAGCATTAAGAGGACAGTAAAGAGTAATAGCATCAGAAGCACTATTATTCAAAGACATTGCCCCAACAGCCATTAAAGAACCTAGATTTATACCCTCGCCGAAATCTGTCATCAAATTTAAATAAGGCGTATCATCATAATTTATATTAAAAAACTCTCCCAAATCTTTGCCCAAAACCATAGTATCAATATCATCATCAAATATTGGAGTACCTGCCTTTATAGAAACTGATGACATTATTTTTGATGATTTCTCATAGGCATAACCTGAAAAGAATTTACTTTTACTTTCATTACCTACAAGTCCGCTTATATCAAGTTTTTTCTGATAATCATTAACTTCATTTATAGTATCAAGTTTTTTATAAATAACTTCAAAATCGTTATTATTAAGCATATTGATTTTTTCGCTTTTTGTATCCCAATAAGATTTATCAGCTATTACAACAGATCCTCCGCTTGTATTAACGCTTATAATAATACCTTCTTTCGTGAAGTTATTATATCCGCTTATCATCATAAGGGATACGAAAGACACTATAATAAGTATCATATTTAAAATTGTTCTGGTTTTATTATACCAAAGATTATCGAATGCTAATTTTATTATATTCATTTATCTGTCCATTATAGTTATTAATAAAATTTTATTATTGTTCTTTTTCAAACGCTGCTATTGCTGACACCATAAGGGATTCATCAAAAAACAAAAAAACTACATTTTGACATAAAATTATGGTATTACCCACATTTTATACATATTCCTAAAATATTAAACTGTAGTATATGCGTTTTTTGCAACTTTTTTGTGCGACAAAAAAGTTGATAACATCTATATAATCTACAAAGTAAGAAAAACTAAATTATTTTATATATTTGCCTACAACCATAAAATTAATAAAATATTCAGTATGTATATCAGCCGCACCTATAGTGTACTATCTATAATATTTAGCAATACGGTGCGGGTTGCCCACATGGGCGAATATCTCCTTCCCTCATAATATATTTTTTGTCCGCATAATCTTCTATCAATTCATCATGCGAAATAAAAAATCCTATGCCGTTTCTTTTCTTTATAGTGCTTCTTATATATTCATAAATAAATTTGCTTGTTTCTGTATCCAAATTCGCACTAATCTCATCGCCGAATATATAAGGTGCTTCGCTTACTAATGCCCTTGCAATTGCAACTCTCTGTTTCTGTCCTCCTGAAAGCTGTTCTGGTTTCTTCTTTTTTAAATTATCTATTTTTAAGTTTTCTAATATTTCATCAACTTTTTTATTTATATTAGAAGAACTTTCATTTAAAAATTTAAGAGGTAATGCCACATTATCAAATACACTCTGAGTTTTCAAAAGCTCAAGCGACTGCAAAATAAGTCCTATATTTGAAAGCCTGAAACTGCTTCTTTCTCTATCGCTTAATTTTGAAACCTCATTATCATTCCAATAAACAGAACCTTCTGTAGGAATATCTATACTTGATAATATATGAAGTAATGTACTTTTACCGGCTCCGGAAACTCCAGCCACCCATACAATTTCACCGTCTTTTATTTCTAAATTTATATTCCTATTTGCAATTATATGATAATCTTTAGTTTTATATATCTTTGAAATACTCTCGCATCTTATCATAATTAGAAGTCAGAACCCTCCGCACTCAAAAATCCGTCCTTACCTTTTTCATAAGAACTTTTTAATAAATATCCGTAAAAGCCTTTAGGGTACATTTTTAAAGCTTCATCTAATTCTTTAAAAGCCTTATCTGTTTCATTTACTTTCATATATGCCATTGATCTATAAATATAAGCTCTGTAAACCATATAGTCTGGTAAATTGCTTGTATCATTTAAAGAACTTATTACAGAATAATATGCAGCATTATTATAAAAACCTAAAGTAGCTATCTGCCACATTCCATATACTTGTTTTGCCCTTATATTATTTTTATCTTTTAATAATGCCATACGAGCATAAGTATACATATCAACTATAACACTATAAGGATATTTGTTATTAAAAAAAGCAAGTGAAGTAAATGAGTTTGCAAAATTAGCGAATGAAGCATAAATATCTGAAGAGCCTTTTTTGAAAACTTTATCTTTCTTTAGATTTTTATATACCTCACCTAAAGTTTTATAATCTTCTTCAAAAGTTCCGCTTGCAATGGATACATTAGCCCAAAGAGTGTAGCATTCTATACTTAAATGCATTTTCTCTTCTTCACTTAAATTGCTGTTCTTTACCCTATTTAAAAGATCTTTGGCTTCACTCGTTCTTACAAGTCTTGCTCCTGAATGGTATTCATTATTTTTATTATCTATTTCTTTTAATATGGCATCAGCAGTACTTTCTGATGATTTTGTTGAATTAACAGGATACTCTCTGACTTTAGCATATGCTTCATTAATAACAGCTTCAGCTTCGCTAGAAAGTCCTCCATAAAAAAGAAAAACATTACAAATAAGAAAAATTGTTTTAAACATTTTAATATCCTTATATTTATTCAACTTTTTCCCGCCGCAAAAAGTTGCAAAAAGTGCAAATACTATAGCTTTATATAATTGCAATACATATCAGTATATTTAATAATAATTCTTAAATATATTAATTAAACATTCCTTTTCCTTTGGCGTTCATATCAATAACATTTTTGATAAAAGCTCCTTCCGGAAATATATCTTTTGCCATTTTCATGTACTTATCATAATTGGCTTTATCATTATTTTTAAAATAAGCCTGAGAAGTCCATAAATAAACCATATGCTTTTCCCATTTCTCTTTAGCATTGCTTTCAGCCTTTTTAAATATTGGAATTGCTTTGTCTATTCCGCCGCCTACAAATTCAGGACTGTATGCTGTAAGTATTGCTTTGCCCAAAAGTGAAGGAAAATGATTCGCATTGATTTTTAAAGCATTATCATATATCTCCCCTGCCTTGCCTGAAAGTTTTATAACATCATTAAATGAAGAATAATTAATAGCTCCGCTCATCACATCAGCAACAGAAGCTAAATAATCAGCATCTTTCTCCGATAAAAGAGGAGTATTTTTTTTTATATTATCATTCAATAATTTATAAGCTTCTCTTTTACTTTTTGGATACATATATATATCCATAAGCAAAATAAGATTATCATAAGTTTGTTTTTCTATCTTTGGGAAATTTGCATTCTTCATTTTTTCTATATTCTTATTCAAATCATCAGCTTTATTTGTATTAGCCATGTAATACAAGTTATAAAGCTCATTAAATTCTTTGCTGTATGAAAAAGCTGAAAGAGTAAAAACTAAAGATAAAAATAAAACTGTCAAAGTCTTTCTCATCATATTAAATCCTCCTTAAAACGAAATACAATAAAAACTACTCATTATTATTTAAATTATTCATATTAGAAAAAAACGGTTTGTCTTTTATCTTAATATAAATAAAATAAGAAATCATAACCGCTATAAAAGTAACTATAACAGAAACAACATAAATAACAATTTGCTGAATTATTAAATCATTACTAATAGGTATCTTATTTATTACAAAATACAAAAAGAATGATGAAAGAGATATTCCGCTTATAACAAATCTTATAAATGCAATTATCAAAGCAGTTATTAAAGCCATATTTATATTAAAATTGAGACCTTTATTTTTAATATACTTCTTCATAAAATAAATAGTTAAGCAAGTTAATATAATACCAATCACATTCATAATAATACCCAAAGCACTTTGAAGCATAATATAAATTAAAGTTACAGGAGTAGAATCTAAAATAGTAAACATTCTTATAATTTCAAACAATCTAAAAAACATATAATGTAAAATAGCAATAACTATTGAATAAACAGGAGAATATAAAAATGCAGGAAGCAGAAAAAATATACTAAATATAGCAGCACAAATTACTGCAATTATACTTAATACTTTTGAATTAAAAGGTATTAAATAAAATGATAAACTCAATGCTGTATAAAATATTAAGCATAAAAAAGAAAATATAACTTTATTTTTAATATTTGCCATAAATAACAAACTCCAAAATATTAAAATACTATAGTACTTATTATCAAGTTCATAACCAAACTTTTATTGTTATCAACACCAAAAGTTAATTGTAAAGGTGTTGTTCCGTAAAGATTATATCCTATTCCACCTCCTACTACATACAATAAATGACCTTTATCAATACTCTCTTCAAAATATTTTCCGTAACCAACATTACCAAAAGCAACTAAGTATATATCATTAAAACCAGATGGAAGAAATCTCATAAAAAATTTATATTCAAAATGGGCAAATGTAAGAAAGTCCATATTTTTAACATGTGCTTCCAAATTTGATAAAGGCATCATCATAAGAGAATATAAATATTTAAATCCTATAGAATATTTTTTCTCGCTTTTATCAAAATAAGCACTGTATCCTATATAAGGCATAATTCCAAGCTCTCCCCAATAATGGAAGAATGAATAAGGCATACTAGCTGAAACATTATAAGAATACTGCTTTTCATTAGGTATAATACTAGCACCTACACTAGCATTGAATTTTAATTTATTAACTCCGTCATCAACAAATGTAGAACTTAAACCAATACTCTGATTAATTTTAAATATAGAACTTAATCTGTAAACCTCTCTTTCAGAAGTTAACATTTTACCTATATTCATACCATAATAAATACTGACATTATCAAAAGAATAACCTAATCTTAATTGTCCGTAATATTCCAAATCTTTATAATTGAATGTAGCAAATGGAGGTGTTATTCCTTGCTTATAATTCAAATCTATAAAAAATCTTCTGTATCTGTATTCCATTCCAACATTAGCAAATATTCCAAATGATGATTCTGCACCATAATCAAAACTTATTCCTACACGAGGAACATATACAAAATGTGAATTCTTTTTATATGCATATCCGAAATCAACAGAAAATGGAAATCCGAAATAATTATAACTGTAATGGAAACCTGAATTTACAAAATCATTCTGAGCAAAAAGGAAACTTGATAATATAAAAAATAGTAATAACAATCTTTTCATAAAAACAATACACCTACTATTTATCTTATATTACTATTATAACACAAGTACTATGTCTGTCAATATACTTTGTGTAAAATATTATAAAATTTAACTTCTATAATAAAAACAAATCATTTTATGAACTGTAAACTATCTGCTAACTAATCAAACTATATTTAGAAATGGTATATAAAAGATCTTATACTAAAAATTTTTTAACTTTGTCAATTTTTTGATGTTCTTTTGCAAAGCAACTGTGGGCTAGTACAAAAAATAATAACAATATAAAACTAATTTTTTAAAACATATTCAAATATCTTACTTCTAAATAAATGATAATCTGCAATTATAGAAATAGTCCAATTCAATATTCCATTGAAAGCCCAAATAAACCATAAATAATTATTATATTGATATGTGATGATATTTACAATAATCATTATCACAGAATAAATTATAACAGCGATAATAGAATTTTTTAAATTAATTTTATATATATCATAACTGTATTTTCTTATTTTAGGCTTTATATTATCAGAAAAATTCCAAAAAGAATAAATCACTATATAAATAAACAATACCAAATAAAAATAAGGCATAGTAAGTTTGTATCCTATTTTAGTAGTTTCATTAAAAAAACTTAAATTATCTACAATCAAACCAAAAATAAAAGCTAAAATAGCTGTAAAAAAAGATGATATTAAAGCTGTTAATATTTTTATATATAAATTATGAACAATTTTGGCATCTTTGCTTATATCTTCAAAAACTTCATCAATATTGCCAAGCTCATCTATAGATTTACTGCAGGCTTCTTCATATTTCATTCCATTTTTAACATAATGCTGAACTTTGGAATTTAACATATCTTTTATTTCATCTAATTGCTCAAGAACTTCTTTGGTATTAGGATATTTCTTTTTAATATTTTTATAAAACTCATTAATATTCATCATCATTTCCTATTAATATTTTTATCAGAATTTTTAAAAAATTGATAAAATAAAAACACAGTCAAAGGCCAAGATAAAAAGTATATAATAACAAATACAAACCAAATATGATGCGGGCTAAAAAACATATTAAATATAAATACCGCTATAGATATAATAACAAAACCTATTATAGAATATTTTAAATTTATCTTATAATCATTGTAAGTATATTCTACCGTTTCGTATATATTACGCATATTAATAAATTGTATGAGTATGAGTAAAAAAATACTAATTATTCCAGAAATAATAAAAAATATACTAGCAATCAATGAATTATTTATATAAGAAAAAAATGATATATTATTATTTTTCAAAGATATAAAGCATAATAATAAACTTAAAAAAGCCACAATAACAATATCAATAATACCAACAAATAAATATAATCTATATTTACTAATTATTTTTGTATCCTTTGATAATTCCTCAAGAAGTGAATCTACATCTCCAAAAGATTTAAGAGCCTTTTCAAAAGCTTCTTCTTTAGAATCATTTATATACTCTTCGCTTTTCATATATAAATAATTTCTAAGCTCTTCAATTTGATCTCTAATTTTCTGAGTATTAGGGTATTTATTTTTTAATTCATTACAAAAATCATCTATCATAATATTTTCTCTGCCTAATATATCTATTCAATATCGAGAAGTTTATCTATTATCTTTTTAGTGAACAGCCATATTTCTCTCTCTTCCTGCAAAAACTTTTTACCTTCTTCAGTAATTTTATAATATTTTCTTCTTCCGCCCTGACTTTCATCACCCCAATAACTTTCTATTAACTTTTTACCTTCAAGCCTTCTTATAGCACTGTATAAAGTCTGACCGTTAATCTCATATTCTCCATTAGTTTTATCAGTAATTAATTTAGAAAGTTCATAACCGTAAGAATCATTATCTTTCAAAAAATGCAGAACAACAGCATCTATATGACCTCGTATTATATCACTTTCTATATACATTAATACTAACCCTAAACTAATTATAATTTATTTTTTAAAGTAAGATAAATATGGAATTTTGTCAATAACTTAAAAAAATAATTTATACTTGTTTCAAAACACTAGCTGATAAAATTATATGTAAAATTATTATAATATATATTGATATACCTAAACAAATATACTTTTTTAGAAATATTTGTTTAAATTTTAAATATCTTCAGAGCTTTGCCATTACGAAGTAAACAGAGTGCAGTACCTCAGTTCTTTTACCGACGCTCTGCGTGCCGTAGGCAAGGTACCTTTCGGTATTGGTATAGGCAAAACCCGCCTGTGGCGAGAACCTATATCCTAAACAGGCTCGGATACGCTTCGCAAAAGACTGCATTTTTAGGCTAAATTTAGATTATATTTTACATTTAATAAAGATTTTTAAAATATAAAGTTATAGCAATTGCGTTTTCGCGAAGCAGCAACTTTGACGAAATCCGCAGAGCGTGTGCGGCAAAAAAGTAGATAAAATTTACATAAAGTGCATCAATAGACAAACTTAGTTTTTATATTGTTATTATTTTCGGGGACTAGTCCCCGAACCCCTACTTCTTTTGGTGACCCAAAGAAGCAAAAGGACTGCATTTTTGACACAAATCTTGGTTTTACTTCATATTTCAAACAAAACTTAATAATATTTTATACCATTAATAAACAAAAATGACATTTACAAAAATGTAAAAATTAACAAAATATAGTTATTTAGGTGTATATAAAAAATAAATCATTACTATATTTTTTATATAAAATAAACATTAAAAATAAATTTATAAATTTAGTTAAAAAACAAGTATATAATTATTTATCAGCATATCTGAAAGTATTAACGGCAAGAATCAAAGCAATTATTAAACATACTAAAAGTACAGCTATTCCAATAAAATATGCATGAAAATCAAAATAAAAAGCACCTCTAAAGGCATTCAAAAAATACTGAAAAATATTTAATTTGCTTAAAATTTTCACTATATTTGGAGCATTGTATAAAGAATAATATCCGTCACTTAAAAACATAGAAGCCATCAAAATAATATTATATAATATGCTAGCAGTTTCATTATTTTTCACCAAACTAGAAACAAAGAAGCTTATAAATATATAAAGCAAAGAAGCCAATATAATTACAGGTAAAAACAGAAGTATAGAAGCAAAAGAAAATTCCACTTTAAAAAATAAAGCACATACAAAAAATACAAATAAACAGCTTATAATAGATATTATCACCCAAGCACATGATAAACTTATAATATATTTGTATAAGGGAAGAGGTGTTACTTTAAGAAGGTTATAAACTCCTCTCCTTCTCTGACTAAGTACATTAAAACTTGTAGTCATAAAGGAATAGGCAAGCACACTCACACAGCTCATAGCGGTAAGTATATGCACAGTGTAGCTTTCCATTTTGAAAAAAAGTCCCAATGATATAACTATCACTAAAGGAAAGAATATAGACCAAAATATAAGAAAAGGATCTCTTATAGCTTTTTTCATTGTGAGTTTAAATATCGTTTTCATAATAATTTTTTAATATATTTATATAAAATAATATCAACTTTTTCCCGCCGCAAAAAGTTGCAAAAAGTGCAAGTATAAAATTAGTATTAAATCATACTAAAATTGTCTTACATGTAAAATAATTTATTAAATTTAAGCCAAATATAGCCTTTCGCGAAGCGTATCCGAGTTTATCGAGGATATAAGGTTCTTTGTGGCAATACCACAGGCACTCCCTGCGGTCGCAAAAGAAGTGGGGTGCGGGGCAAAGCCCTGCAAATATTTTAAATTAAAAAAATTATTTTTGACAAAATATAGTTGTTTATGTATATACTAAAATTAATAATTAGTAATATGCAGGTAAAGTTTCTCCAAACTGTCAAAATTATATTTATTTAAAAGTTCCTCTTTGCTGCCGCTTTCTAATATCTCCCCTTTATATAAAAATACTATTTTTCCCGCAAGATCCTCAACTTCCTCTAAATCATGAGAAGTAAAAAGTATAGTCTTATTATTTTTAACAAGCTCTAATAACATGTTTTTAACATTATACCTTTCTCTAGGATCCAAGCTCGCAGTAGGCTCATCAAATATAAGTAAGTCCGGATTTTGCATAGTAGCTATCATTATAGCAAGTTTTTTCTGTTCACCTCCTGAAAGTTTTATAGCTGGAGTTTTCTGATTCAATCCGTATTTTTTTGTAATGCTTTCTATTTCTTCATTACTCATTTTTATATCGTAAAGAGCTGAAAACATTAATATATTATCTCTTACACTGTATCCTTCAAAAAATGGTGTAGATTGAAGCTGAACTCCTATATGCTTTTTATAATTATCTATATTTATTTTTAATTCGCCTTTATCGGCTTTTAATATTCCTAATAATATATTGATTAATGTTGTTTTGCCTGAACCATTAGGGCCTACAAGTGCTATTATTTCACCTTTATTTATATTAAAATTAACATTTTTCAAAATAACATTATTATTAAATTTCTTTTCTATATTTCTAGCACTAATCAATGTTTCCATTATAACCAACTCAATATTATTATAAATAACCCCGCTGCATTAATAAAATTAACACAGCAGGCGTACTAATTTACTATAAACTATTTATTATAATAAATTAATTGTTTGTTGTAGTTGTTACATTGACACAGCAAGAACAACAACAAGAACAACAACATCCTCCAGGAGTCAATACAACAGATTGGCTTTTTAGAGAACATGTTGTGCGTACTTTTGAAGAATATTTAATCATATAACAACTCCTTTTGATGTTTTTTATATTAAATCCCTATGCATTAAATACATAAGAAAATTAATATCTTCTCATATTTTCAAATTGTCCGAAATAATACATCGTGAAAGATATATTAGCCATTATAGGAGGCAATAAACTTCCGCTGTACTCAAATGTAAGAGCATTAATAGTGATAACAACGAAACAAGCTATAATAAATATAAATGCCTGTTTAATACTTGTTACTCTGAAAATCTCTTCCAATGAAAATAACATACCTACTATAAAAATGGTAAAAAATAAACTTTCAATTTTACTTCTAATAGCTAAATATATTACTCCGTTAAAAAACAAACATTTTATTATACTAGCCAACATTATTAATATCCATTTAGGATTGCTTCTTGAAGAATAAAGCATATCTATAGAAGGCACTAATAATATATTATTAAATATAACATTTGTTTTTATATCTTTATTAAATAAACTTATTATTGCCATAATAATTTCAAAAGAAGAAATTACCGCAAAAATATTAATAAAAATATAAATAATATATTTCCTCTCTATATGTAAATATAATAAAATATTTTGTTTATGCAAAAAACTAATTATTAAAGCAAAACTCAGCATAAAAATCCAATATATATAAGTGCTTACATAAACATACATTTCATTATATTCTAGTTTACTGTGATTCATCAAATTAAAGCATATATTATTAATTATATTATTATGCTCTAAGAACTTAATTAAAATTCCCAATATAAAAGATATAAGTATATATGGTATAAGATGAGCAATTATCAATTTAGCCTCTCTTTTCTATTTGATGATAATATATATAAAATCATATTCTGCGAAAAATGTGTAATAGCAGGTACTATCACACTAAAAGAAGAATAAACAAATAATAATGAATATATTATACCAACGATAAACTTTTGAAATACTGCATTTGCACCAAAATATATATGATTAATAGAATATACAAATGATGCTGTTATAATAACAATAAAAATATTCACTTCCAATACATTATATAAAATATAGAAAAATACTTGCCTAAATATTATTTCCTCACAAACAGCACCTATAAATATAATTATAATATCAATAAATATATTCTTCTTTTCTATAATTTTATGAATTTCAATATTTTTAATCCAAAATTTGTATTTAATAAAATGAAACAGCATTCCTTCAAATATTTCTATACCAATGCATACAAAAGACATAATAAAAGCCAAAATCACAAAATAAATATTAACATTATAATTAATGCTTCCAATATACCCAGTAAAAAATACTATTATCACAAATAAAAGATAACTTACAGCATTTGGAAGTATACTATTAATTCTTCCTAAATTCAATTTATAAAATATTCCAATCAAAGAAGTTGGAAAAGAAACAGCCATAAGTACAAGAACTGCACTAAGGTAATGGGTGTGGAAATTCATTATTTGAAATTCCTCCATTTTTAATTATTCTAGCATGATTGCTGTATGGGAAAGCAGGCATTGACATTTGAACGAGCTCCGGAATATATACACGCATTACATGCAAATCTTTGTCAGCTATTTCTGAAGGCGTAATATCCAAATAAACTGCATATTTTGAAATATTATAAAGACCTTTAAATAAATATTCCAAATCTTCATCAGTATTTGATTCAAGATTTTTATATTTCTTTAATTGTACTTTTTCTTTAACTTTGACATTTATAAATTTCAGTTTTTTATCTTTATCAATTAAAGAAGCCCAATAATTAACATTGCTGTCAAGATTAAGATAATTCTTTTCAAATTTAGTTTCCAAATAATCAGCAGGCATAGATAAAGGCCCATTTATATTTAATGTAAGTATTGCCAAAGCCTCCATAAAAGCTCTGTATATAACTTTTTTAGGATTAAGACCTGAAGAAGCACCTACAACAATATAAGGAGTTTTATCATCTTTATTTGTAAGCATAACAGTAAATACATAGCCTAAATTAGAATCAACTGTATAATCAAAAACTCTTACTGTATAATTAATATCTTTCAAAATAAGATTCATAGTTTCATTAAGAATATCATCATCAATAATAACTTCTTTAACTTTGCTGTCAGTATACCATTTTATCATGCAGCTGTCGCATTCTATAATTTCAGTTATAGCAGATTTTAAAGCCAATTTAACACTTTTATGACTTGCACTACCCTTTGAAAATCCGCCTATAAATACTTTTTCATTTTTATCCCTTCTGATTATATGAGATAAAAAGAAATTCTGTGCCGGTACATAATACTCTTTTTCCTTATCAAACAAAGAAGGAAGAAGCACCCAAGATAATATATCATCTTCTGTAATATTTTCTAAAATTCCAATACTGTTTAATTTATTACAATCTTCATCATTATATATTTTAACATATTCAAAAGGTATTATATTATCAGGATACTTTTCTTTTAATTGATTATAAGAAGCATATTTTAATTTGTCCTCAAAATATAAATTTGCTGTAAATAAAGCATATCTTTCAATACCTTCTCCCAATAATCTAATAATAGCCTCATCTCTGTAAATACCATAACCTGAAAGATGATAATTAACTTCTGCATTATCGCCTAATAATATTTTATGATAATTAGGAAGCATTGCTGTGCATGTATTAATATTTTCAGAAATAACAGAATTAGCCTGCATTATAATTATAGAATCCAAAATTCCTGTTTGATGCCCGCAAATAGAATTATATTTATTTAATACATTTTTATGGCTTGGGTAATAATTAATCATAATATTCTCATCTTAATAAAATTATTTTATTATAACTTTGCTTGAAAACTTTTCTATTATTTCTTTTGAAGAAGTATACATTTCATTATATTTAGCTTTGCTTATATGTCCGCATGCCGGGCAGAAAGGCACTCTTAATAAATCCTGAATTTGTATTTCTATCAAAGGTATATAAACATTAATAACACGTCCTGCAAGTTTACATTTACCTATAGCAGCAAATAAAAATGCTTCATATAATGCAAGAGAAGTAAATGTCTGTAAAATAGGAGTTATATAAGTTCTTTTACCGTTTGATTTAAAATTCATAGTTTGTTTAACGAATTTATTATAAACTGATAAACTTTCATTTCTAGCTATTACCCTATTTTCAAAACATTCATAACAAGCGGTTTCCTTTCCCTTTATTGTAGTAATATTCAAAAATGGCCCGTCTAATATTGATATAATTATAGGAATTGATTTTTCAAGTAAAATCCTATTAATATTTCTAAGCAAATTGAGTCTAGGCTTCTCTATACTTATAACTACGCATGACATATCATCGAATAATTTTAATAATTCTTTTTGCTTTTCAATACTTTCAATAGCATCGGTTGTATCTGTAAGATTAGATTTCTCTATTTTTTTAATATCTTCAATGTCCATAAATTTAAGATTTATATAAATATCCTCTGACATTAATTTTGCATAATCTTTTAATCTGTCATTATCAGTTATAAACATTACTTTATTTTTTTGAACCTTGCTTTCATCTGGTATATCATAAAAATATTCTCCTATAAGCTCATATACCATATTAAGCATATTATTCTTTTTATCATCATATTCTAAAAATCTATTTCCAATCAAAGAAGATATAATATCATTCAATAAATTAGTATCTTTTTCATCAAGAGAAAATTTCTTTACTATATCATCAAAAGATATAGTTTTATCATCTAAAAATTCTTTAGTAATGAATATAATAACTTCTTTCATTTTGTTATTTAAATCATTAAGACCTAAAGAAGCCTCCTCAAAATTCCATATTCCCTTTCTAAATCTAATTTCATCATCAGAATTGAAGAAAATACTAACATTATCATAAAGTTTAATATTTTTCTTAGCCATTTTTACAACCTACTAATATAATTATTTTGAAAGCAAAGTTAAATGCAAAACATGATTGGAAACACCGTCAATATTTAATAATTTTTCGGATAAAGTTTTATTAAATCCTCCAATATCGCATGCTAAAATACCGGAAGCAGATGCAGCAAGCTGTATATTCTCTGCTATTTCTCCTGTTTCTATCAATGCAAATTGAAGACCCATATCTCCATATTTTCTTGAGTTTTCATATATACTATACACATAATAAACGGATAAAGCAGCCTTTCTTAAATCTATACCGCCGCCAAAAACATTATTATTATAGTAATTTTCTAAATCATCATCATTGAATAATTTTATTTTTTCAATAGAATGAGTAAAAGGCATATATTTATATATACCCTTTTCAAGATTATTAATATTAAGTGCCGCTATATATAAATAAATAGGATAAAGTCCTCCGCCGGAAGGTGCAGTTCTTAAATTTGATATATATTTATCTCCGAAAGTTATTGTACCATATTCATTTTTATTTAGATTAAAATTAAAATCCCCAGAAATTCCATCTCCATAGTAAAGCAAAGTAGATAAATCATTTAATGTTAATGGCTTGCCTTTAAAATCCCTCCTGCTTCTTCTAGCTCTTATAACTGAACCTATAGGAGCATTCAAATTCTTATACGGCGGAAGTTTAATAGCATTGCCTTTTTTATGAACTTCTTCTTCTAACAATACTCTATTACTTAATGAAGCGTCTATTGGAAATGATGAATAGCTTACAACATCAAGCATTGTAGATAAATCTATTGATGATTTTTTGGAGTTAAAAAGATATTCTTCGCTGATATTTCTATTTATTTCAGAATTCATTGCTCCTCTATATGAAGATTCTGAAGTTTTTATTCCTATACTGTCAGCATACATTGATATAGGTATATTTGATGAAAAATTTACTACACTAAAAAGTAAAGGTATTTCTTTTGCCTCTAATTCTTCTTTTGTTACTTCTATTTTTTTTACTGTATTTGCTTTATCTTTTTTATCTGTTTTCTTTATAATTGCCATATACTACACCCAGAGAAATTCCTTTATATGTTAATATAAACTCTTTATAATTACATAAGGTTAAAAATTAAGTATTTTATACTATTATGCTATTGAAAAACAATGATAAATTTCATATAATTTTTACATATTCTAACATTTTAAGGAGAATTAATATGATAAAAAAATCATATATTGTTTTCATATTAAGCTTTATTCTTTTAATTTCATGTTCAAATCAGCAAACAAAGAAATCAGGAAATAGCGGAAATCTTACTATAATACATATGAACGATACTCATGGTAAAGATGAGGAAGAAAAAGTAGTAAATAAAGAAGTTGATCCGCCAGAAACTAATTATATGTATGGAGCTGCCAGAAGGGCTTCATATATAAAACAAGTAAAATCTACAAATGAAAATGTATTAGTACTTCATGCAGGAGACACTATTACTGGAAGCGTTTATTCTACAGTATTTCAGGGCAGAGATGAGGTTGACATTATGAATATGATAGGTGTTGATGCTGCAACTGTAGGAAATCACTTTGTAGATTACGGACTTGACAATTTTACAGAAATAATGAAAGAAAGAAAATTCCCTACTCTTTCAATAAATATAAAAAATAAATCTGATAATAGTTATTATGCTACACCTTATATAGTTACAAATGTTAATGGACTTAATGTTGCAATAGTAGGAGTAACAACTACAGAATCTGTTTACAGTGCTTCAAGTGTAAAAGATTTAGTATTTGAAGAAGAAATACAAGCATTAAAAGACTTTATGAAAAAAATTCCTCTTAATACTACTAATGATGTTACAATATTATTAAGCCATATAGGTTATAATGTTGATAAAAAAGTGGCAGAAGCTATGCCAAATACATTTGATATAATAATAGGAGGACATAGTCATACAGAATTACCAGAAGCTGATATTGTAAACGGTACTCCTATAGTACAAACCGGCTGTTATGGAAAATATTTAGGAAATATAAATTTGAATGTTAATAATGGAGTAATGGACAAAGACAGTTTTAACTATAAATTGGTATTAATGGATCAATCTATAGAACAAGATAAAGATATGTTAGCATTCATAGATGAAATGAAAGGAACTGTAGATAAAGAGTTTAATGTAAGAATAGGTACTTTGCCTGTAGAACTTCCTCAAGATGGAATAAGAACTAATTCTATGGCTATAGGAAATTTTGCTTGTGATTTAGTATTAGATTCTTATGATAATATAGATATAGCTATAGTAAACTCTGGGGCATTAAGAACATCACTTCCTTCCGGAGATATAACTTTAGGAAAAATACAAAATGAATTTTTCCCATTTAATAATCAAGCTGTAACTCTTTCATTAAATGGAAAAGATTTAATTGATATGATAAAAATATCTGCTACAAAAAGAGGCGGCGGCGGTTTCTTACAATATTCAAGAGGTGTTGAAATAAAATATAATGCCAATGGAGAATTAATATCTGCTAAATTAAATGGAGAAGATATTACAGAAAATAAAGATTACAATATAATAATATCTAACTATATTTTAGACGGCGGAGATGGTTATGTTGATAGTGAAAAAAATCCTATAGGAAGAAAAGGAAAAAATATTATTATGACTGGAAATGATATAAGAGATGCCTTAATATCTCAAATCAAAAAGCTTAATAATATACCAGAAGATTATATAGATCAAAAACCAAGAGTAATATTTGAATAATCATTAAAATAATAAATATAAGGGTCTGTTTTATAATAAAATAGACCCTTTTATTTTATATACAAAAGAATAAATAATTCATATTATAATAAAAAATTTATAAACTATATCTTAAATACAAAAAATTAAAAACAAATTCTTTTTATATAGAAAGACAATATATTTTTTAAATAAGATTAAGTTGTTTATAATAACTTCCATTTTTTTTAAATGATGTTAATTATTATAAATAATATAGAGTTAAAATAATTATTGGAAATGTCCTTATAAAAAATATAAAAACATTTCCAATATAAATCATTACTTTAAAAAGATAAAATTATTTTTTGAATAAATGCATATAAGGGACATTCATTATTTCAGCAAGCATAACAGCAGAGAAATTAGCTTCTTCTCTATTATAATCTGCCCCATTATCTAAAAGTATTTTAATAACTTCTTCAGATTGATTTTTAATAATAGCCATATGTAAAGGACTTACGCCCCTGTCATTAATAGCATTTACATTAGCACCCTTAGCAAGTAAAGCAGAAACGATATCAGGATGATCCAACTGCACTGCCAAATGTAAACAAGTTATCTTATTATCAGCATAATTTACTTCTTCTTCTGTACTCTTATCTATTATTTCCAATACTTTCTTAGTGCTTTCATCCATATCAAAAGTTTCATCGTCTTTCTTTTTTACCATTTTTGAAAGTAAATCATATAATTTAGATCTTTTGTACAAATTAGTATTAATCGGCATCAAATAAACCCCATCATTTTTTATATTATATAATTATAATATAAAGTATTAATTCTTGCAATAATAATACACACAATATGTCATAAAATAGCAAAATATAGAACAATAATTCTATTTACAGTTTTACTACTTAATAAATATATTTTTTTTTTATTTTTGTGTTGAACTTTTTTATTATTTATTTTCTTGTTTTTTACATTCATTCCAAAGATTATCCATTTCTTCCAATGACATATCTTCTAATTTTTTATTCATTTCATAAGCACGTTTTTCGACATAATTGAATCTATTTTTAAATTTTTTATTAACTTTTATTAATGAATTAACAGGATTAATTTTATTCATACGTGCAAAATCAAGCACAGTCATAATTAAATCACCTATTTCTTCCTCAAGATGTTCTTTGTCATTTTCTTTATAAGCCTCTTTAACTTCCAAAAGCTCCTCATCTATTTTTGATAAAGAATCATCAGTATGTTTATATTCAAAACCAACACTAGCTGCTTTTTTCATTAATTTATAAGATTTTTCCATTATAGGTAAAGACTCTGGTATTCCGTCAAGAACACTTTTAAATCCTTCCTCATTAGTAGTATTTTTTTCTTCTTTCTTTATTTTATCCCATTGCTTTAATATTCCAGATACATCTTTTACATTGCTATCACCAAAAACATGAGGATGTCTTCTCACAAGTTTTTCATTTATATTTTTACAAACATCGTCTATATTGAATTTATTTTCGTCTTTAGCAAGTTCAGAAAAGAACACCACATGTAAAAGTACATCTCCAAGTTCTTCTTTTATATTATCATAATCTTTATTATTTATAGCATCTACAAGTTCATAAGATTCCTCTAAAAAACAAGGAATTAAACTATCAAATGTTTGTACTTTATCCCAAGCACAGCCATTTTCTCCTCTTAAAGTTTTTATTATAGATATTAATTCTTCAAATGAATCCATTATTTACTCTCTGTATTTTATAATTTTCACTAACTTTACTATTTTCTTATTCTAGTATAATTAATTCTTTTAGGTTCGAGTATAGCATTATATATAATAGCATTTTTTATATCTAAAGAAGAAAGCATATTATTAACATGTCTATTATATGTTGGAGCAGTATTAATATGCATATCCGAAACAGTATCATTTTTTATATTATTAATTTGCTCAACTTTAGAATTATATTTTTTCTGAAGCTCAAGCATTTGAATATCATTGTCGGAAGTTTGATAGGAAGTATTATATACATTTTTATCTTCAACATTTTTTCTTAAAGTATCTTCACTATAATTTCTTAGAGACTCCATATTTTTTTTGAGATCTCTAAATATTTCTTCTTCTGTTTTATTTTTATTATAATTTTTATTATTTGCAGTTCTATTTCTTTGATTATTAGTACGGGATTTATTTGTTTTTTTAGCATCTTTATTTACTTTTTGTATTAAACTTACTATACCCCATATAATAGCTATTATTATATATAAAAGTAATTCCATAAAATTCCTTTATTCAATATTATTTTCATCATTATCAATATTTTCTTTTTTATCTTTCTCAGGTCTTCTATTAACAATTCTGCTAGTAACAGCGTAAACAACAAGTAATATAAAACCAACAATTAACAATATATTTATAGGCGACATAATCATAAACTCTCTTAATAAAAATATTTTATAGTTTAATATATAATAGCATTAATTTCAAGTTAGAGTAATAAAAAAGGCGAAGTATTAAAATTAATACCTCGCCTTTAATATTCATTCGTTATCTAGTTATTACCAAGTATCTAATGGATCATCTTCTTCTCTGTAAGTTTCTAAGTACATATCTGTCTTAGCCATTAATTGATCGAAGTAGATATAATATTTACCATAAGAATCTCTAGGATCAACTTTTACATGGATACCCATAAAGCTTATACCTTGTTCAACTTGACCTCTGAAGTCTTCTTGTTCGATATTAGCTGGGATTTGTACAGTTATGTTTTTCCAACCCATAAAGTTAAGAGCTTCGTTACCAACAGCTTGAGGTTTTCCGTTTATATCATAAACATAGAAACTCATTTTGTTATTATGGTTACGACCAGCTACCCAAACACTAATTTCTTTAGTATAACCAGGGATTTTAACAGGTCTAGGAGGAGTAACAGAGAACCAAGGATAACCTGTTCTGAAGTACTCTACTTTAGCACCTAATATATATTTATTATTTTCTGCACCTTCAGCTACTACGTCAGCTGGACCACCTTCACGGCGAATGATACTAACTACACCATAATCTCTAGGCATAGAAGCTTGCCAAGTATTAGCAAATTCAAAATCATCAATTAAATAGTTAGTGATAGCTTCAGTTACGAAGTTATTACCGCCTTCACCTTGTTGATTTTGAGTAGTTTGCTCACCTGTTTGAGCCGCATCTTGGGCAAACAACAAGAATGCAACAGTTAGAATTAACATTGTTATCAAGATACTTAATCTTTTCATATTATTCTTCTCCTTACTCATACATTATTGTTGCGCTTCTTGTGGCTGTTCTGTAGTAGTATTATCTGCAGTACCGCCGCCTTCGCCTACTACTTGAGCTCCACCTTCTGTATACTGTTCAGAAGATCTTCCGCCAACTTCTTGACCTAATGTAACTTCGATGTCTGAACCGTCATAAGATTCTCTAAATGTATCTGTAACTGTTTGGAAGTAGTCTAATAAAACTACAAAGTTATCAGCTCTTTCCTCTGGTGATGACCAGAAACGGAAGTTCATGAATCTTAAACCTTTAGCTCTTGGTACATAAGGTTCTTCTTGTGGAATGAATGATGGTACTGATGTACTCATATTTCTCCAACCTATATATCTTATAGAACCTAAAGGTAATGTATAAGTATAACCACGATAATCTTCAAATATCATTTCCATAGTATAGTCATAATTACCACCCCATACCCAAACGTCGAATGTTTGAGCTTTTCCTGGTATGATTTTTTGAACTGTTGGAACTAAATCAAAGAAGTTATAAGATTTTCTGAAAAAAGAAACACTTACTGATAATGAATTAGTTGAATTATAGCTTTGGTTACCCATACCATATGGTTTTGTAGCGAATAATCTCATATTAGGATATTTCATTACAACACCATTCTCATTTGTTCTATCACCTCTAAACATAAAACGGCTAGCGTTTGATATTGGTTGCCATTCATCTAATGTTTCAAAGTTGTAAAGTAGTCTAGTTTCCATGTAAACACTAGAAGTTTGTCCATAAACAGCAAATGAACATATGCTTATGAATAGACAAATGATTATGAGGTAGCGAGAAAAATCTCTCGTACTTCTATAGAATTTCATAGCGCACTCTCCTTAATATTTATAGCTAAGCAATTATATCCAATAACTTAGCACCATTATATTATAATCAACAAAAATTGTCAACTATAAAATATAAAATTCTCATACTATTATATGGGTATAATGCTTATATTCGTTATATTATTTTAGGAAATAATCATTAAAATTTGATTAAAAATTATATCATGTTAATATATTTTTATAACTTTTTTATTGAAAATAGGAAAAAATGAGATTAAATAAATACATAGCATCATTAAATATAGCAAGCAGGAGAGAAGCTGATAAACTCATACAAAATGGTATGGTAAAAGTTAATGGCGAAGTTATAACAAATCCTGCTGTTCAAGTATCAGAAAATGATAAAGTTGAATGTGATATAAAAACATACAAAGATGATAAAATATATATTAAATTAAATAAGCCTAGAGGATATGTTGTATCGTCAAATAAAAATGAAGGAAAACCTATTTATAATCTAATAAAGCACGAATTTGATAATATATATCCTGTGGGAAGATTAGATAAAGACAGTAATGGGCTTATACTTCTTACAAATGACGGCGTATTCAGCAAAAAAATTATAGGTGAAAATAGTAATTGTGAAAAAGAATATTTTGTTAAAGTTAATGATGGTGTGCCTGATGGAGCTTTAAAAAAATTAGAATATGGTCTTACTTTAGACGGACAGAAATTAAAGCCTGCTAAAGTAAAAAGAATAAATAAAAATTCATTTAATATAATCCTAACTGAAGGTAAGAATAGACAAATAAGAAGAATGTGCCAAAAAATAGGTTTTGAAGTAATTATACTAAAAAGATTAAGAATAGCTGATATATTATTAAACGATCTAAAAGAAGGAACATTCAAACATCTTACTCAAAATGAAATAAATTCCGTATTAAATAATGAGCACTAATGCAGAAAAAAACTTCATTTTTTGTATTATATGTATGATAAAAATAATAATATTTATATTTTTTTTAAAATATACTACTTTAAAAATATATTTTTATATCAAATTAGATTTTACCAAATAAATATATGACAGGTAATTGACACAAAAAAATTTTTTTTATATACTTTAACCGCTTGAAGAATTTTTTTTAAGGTTATATTTATGAAAAATAACAGAGTTCTATTATTAAAATTAATTATCCCTTTTGCTGTTTTCTTGCTTGTAGCATATATTATTATGTACTTTGCTTATAAAAAAGTATATACTAATGAATTTATAAAAAATACATTGGTAGAGATGGATAATACTGAATTAGTTTTATCTATAGAAATGGAAAAAGTATACGATGTAATGTACACATTAAGAGGATATTTTGAAGCAAATGATAATACATTTACAAGTATAAGAAAAACACTTGAAAGCATATTAAAATCAAATAAAAACATATATGACATACTATACGGAAATGAAATACCATACAGAGACGGAGGACTTTTTGTTAATGGTATAAGTCCTTATCCTGATACTTATGACCAAACTTCAAGATTATGGTATAAAGGTGCTCTTACTAAAAATGGTATATTTATTACAGAGCCTTATGTTGATGCTAATACTGGGGGAATATGTATAACATTGGCATTAGCTGTATACACTAATAATTCATTAAAAGGAGTTATCGGTATAGACTTCTTAGAAATGAATAATATATCAAAAAAAGTTATTAGTGAAAATCAGGTTAATATAATGACTTCAGCTGGACTTTATATGTCGCATCAGAATAAAGACTATATCTTTAATGACAATTACAATGTATATAATGAGCCTTTATTTAAAGATGCAAAATCTATAGAAGACCCTAACAAAGCTGTAATGCAAATAGTAGGAAATGAATGGTACACTATAAAACCATTAAGAGATACTCCATATAAAATTGTAATACGAGGAAACATGAATGCTATCAATAATAGAATAAGAAATATTATGCTTGCATATCTTTTAGTTATTATTATTTTAATAGCAATACAAACCTCATTAGCATTCTTTGTAGTTATACCTATATCTCAAATGCTTGATAAAGCTATGAATAGTATAGATCAAATGTCTAAAGGAAACTTTATCATAGATAGTCAAGATAACGAAAATAAAAATGATAAATCAGGTTCTTTAGTTTCTTATGTCAATAATATGAAAAATACTATAGGAAATGTTGTGTTAAAACTGCAGTCAAATCTTAATACAATAAATAATGAAATAGAAAATATATCATCAAGCAGCGAATATCTATCTGACAGATCTAATACTCAGGCGGCTGCTATAGAAGAGCTTACAGGTTCAATGCAGTCTTTATCTAGTTCTATAAAAGAAATAAGCTCAAACTCACTTCAGGCTAAAGATAAAAGCTCAAAAATAATGGATACTACAACTACTGGTGTGGAAGCAGTTAATGAAATATCTGCTCATATGCATGAGATATCTGAATCCAGCAAAAAAATATCTGAAATAACTAAACTTATACAGTCTATCGCATTTCAGACTAATATACTTGCTTTAAATGCTGCTGTTGAAGCGGCAAGGGCTGGAGAACAGGGAAGAGGTTTTGCTATAGTGGCAAGTGAAGTGAGATCTTTGGCTCAGACCGTTAATGAAGCTGCAAATAATATTACTTCTATTGTAGAAGAAACTGTAAAAAGAGTGGAAATTGGAAATGAATCGGCAAATAAGTCATCTTCTATATTAAATACCATTAATGATCTGGTAAAAGAAATGGAAAATGAACTTCAGTATATATCACAGTCTATAATGCAGGAAGAAGATGGTATTAGCCAAATGAATATAGCAATAAAAGAATTGAATAATATAACTCAAGAAAACTCTAGTTTGGCAACTCAAAACTCTACTTCAAGTTCTGAAATATCTAATATGAGTCAGGATATTATAAGAGAGATAGAGTATTTCAAAGTTATGTAAATACTAAATAATATTGTTAAATATAATCATTAAGATTGAAGTTTATCTAACAAAAAGTCATAAACTTCAATTTTAATGATTTTTTTGTATAAGAAACTATAGTTCCTATTTATATAATTATTACCGCCGATTAAAAATTGAATAATACAATCTATTTTATATACTATATAATATAAATTAAATGGAGATAAAATTATGCTTGAAGTCGGCGTAGCTGTAATTATATTATCTATTGTAATAATATTTTTCTTTTCTTTAAAAAAAATATCATCACCAAAAGAATCAAATACAAATGAAAACAAAACAGATAATTATGAAGAACAAAATAAAGAAGAATTCAAAATAAATGCAATAACAGAGCAAAGATTAAAATACATGGACACGGGAAGCATAAAAACGAAAAGAGTTTTGAATATAGAAGAAACAAGAATTTTTTATTCTATGGTAAAAATATTAAATGATTATAATGTAAATCCTCAAGTATCTTTCAGAGCTTTTTTAAAAGGTGAAGAAGATACAGATGCTTGGAAAACTTTCAGAGATTTCTATTGCGATTTTCTCATCACTCATAAAAGAGGCTCTAAAATGAATGAACCTGCTGCTGTTATAGAATATCATGGAGGAGGACATTTCGGAGATACAGAAGAACAAAAAGAAAAAGTAAAAAATAATGATATGATAAGAGAAAAACTTTTTAGCAAAATAGGATTAAAATATTTTATAATAAGAGACTCTGATATAAAAATGAATTCAGGTTTAATAGATGAAGAAAAATTATCTCTATTTCTAAAAGATGTTAATACAATTTTATCAAATACTAAAGAATCATAAAAGGAAATTTTTATTATGGATAGTTTAGCAGTATTACTTATTTTTATAGTACCTATTATTTTATTTTTATTATTTATAGGAAAAATCGATAAACAAACTTACAGAAGACCATTCAGAAGATATTATAAAAGAAAATACCCAAGAAAAGATATAACTAGCCAAAGACTTGAAAATATGGATACTGGCAACATATCAATAAAAAAAATTATGAATATTGAAGAAAGCAAAATATTTTTTTCTATGTTAAAAGTATTTAAAGATTATAATATTTATAAGCAAGTATCATATAAAGCATTTTTAGACGCTGAAGAAGATACAGATATTTGGAAAAGTTACAGAGATTTTTATTCTGATTTTTTAATAACTTATAAAAGAGGAGATAACACCAATAAGCCTATAGCTATAATAGAATACGATGGTGCAGGACATTATGGACATACCGAAGAAATGAAAGAAAGAATAAAAAATAATGATTTAGTAAAAGAACAATTAATAAAAAAAGCTGGAATGAAATATTTTATCATAAAAGAAGAAGACATAAAAACAAATTCTAAATTTATAGATGAAAATAAATTAGAAGCTTGTTTATACAATATAGTAAACTCATTATAAAAAATGAATAATTATATAAACAAGCCTAAATTCATTTTTTATATAATTCTTTTATATAAAATTATAAAGAGAAAAATATTTTTCCATTTTCAACATTAGCACTTGCCACTAATACTTTTACTTTATCGCCAAGTTCATAAGCTTTTATTTTATCTATATAAACACTTTGCATATCCGGATAAAATCTATAATTTGAACCAACATAAGTAGACTCAATAAATCCTTCTATTTCCAAGCCTTCTATTTCAACATATATGCCTTTATTGCTTATAGAACTTATAAGACCATAATACTCATCTCCAAGTCTGTCTTTCATATATCTTGCTGCTTTTATTTGTCTTAAACACCTCTCAGCTTTCTTTGAAGTTTTATCTAGCAATGATAAACTATCAATAGAATCTTTACATACGTTTTTTAATTTTTCATCTATGGTTTCTTTATTGGATAAAATAGTATCTTTAACTATTCTATGTATAAGCAAATCGGCATATCTTCTTATAGGCGAAGTAAAGTAAGTATAATAATCAAAACCTAAACCAAAATGACTTTTATTTACTGTACTATAAGATGATGGAGTCATTGAACGAAGCAAAACAGGTATAAGTAAATTTTCTTCCGGCTTTCCTTTTATATTAT
The DNA here is from genome assembly GCF_944390845.1 of uncultured Brachyspira sp. GTDB lineage: Bacteria > Spirochaetota > Brachyspiria > Brachyspirales > Brachyspiraceae > Brachyspira > Brachyspira pulli. Next base: position 11,445 of record NZ_CALXRM010000026.1, on the reverse strand, counting down.
CAACAAAACCTTTTATATCATAAGTTTGATCTGGGAATTGTTTTAATGCATATCCTTTAGCATGACAAAGTATTTTAAAACTATTAAATCTATAATCATCAGGAGAACCATGATAACGGTATATACTGCCTTCATAATTTGATAATTTTTTGGCTATTTCAGTATTAGAAATGAGCATCAATTCTTCTACTATTGTCATAGATTCTTTTCTTTCTTCTGCATAAAACTCTATAGGTATTCCTTCATCATTCAATACTATTTTTATATCAGTATTATCAAATTCAACTCCCCTTCCCTCTTTTCTTTTTTTATACAAAATATTTTTTATATTCAATGCATTTTCAATCAACTCTAAAAGCCAAGCCTCGTCAGTAACTTTTTTATCTATAATATCTTGAACATAATCATAAGATAATTTTCTGTCAGACTTTATTACACTTTTGCATACTGATGAATCTAATATATCGCCATTGCTATTTAAATTGATAATTATAGTTAAAGCAAATCTATCAACATTTTCATTCAATGAAATAATATTATTTGACAATACTTCCGGGAACATATTGTAAACGGTATCAATCATATAAGTGGAATTGCCTCTTTTTCTAGCTTCCAAATCTAATGGGGAATCAAGTTCTATAAAATGACTAACATCAGAAATATGTATATAAACTTTATAATTATTATCATCTATTTTTTCTATACTGAAAGCATCATCTAAATCCTGAGAGGAAGCATTATCTATAGTTACCGTTTTCATATTCCTTAAATCTACTCTGTCTTCTTCTATATTTTCAAAATTGGCATTATTATTTATATCTTCAGCCAACTTTAATAATTCTTCATCAAAATCTAATTTTATATCATAAGCCTGAGCTATAACTTGTGTATCAGATTTTGCATCCTTAGCATCAATATTTACTCTTACAGATTTTACACCTTTAGGGCCGGGTTCTTTACCTTCAAGTTTATTAATATACTGCTTTCCTTCCTTTGTAATTCTAAGCATGTTGCTGTCAGTTTTACATATATATCCGTCGCTTATGGCCTTTCTTATCAAATTGGTAAGGGCAGTCTTTTCTATGGCTGTTTTTGAATTAAATTTTATAAATATATTATAATCCATTTGATTTTTCATTAACTTTTTTATTAACTCTTCTACTGTTTTCATAATTTTACCTTCAAATTAAATTTTAAAATAATATACACTCTTTTAACACTTATTTCAATTAATATATAAAAATATATGAAATTTAAAATTATATTTTTAATTACTATATATGGTTATTTTTCTATTTTTATATTATAATGCTTAAAAAATATTTATGGAAAAAGAAGAATAATATTATGAATGAAAATAATTTAGTATCTGAATTAACAAAAATATATGAAAAATACGGGTATAAAAAAATTAAATTGAATAAATTTGAAGATTACAATTTATATAATAATTACAAAGACTTTCTTCAAACTGAACATATATTAACATTCATGAATTTAAATGGTAATTTGCAATCTTTAAGACCGGACGTTACTTTATCAATAGTAAAAAATGTATTAAAAGATAATGACAAATATACAAAAAAACTTTTCTACATAGAAGATATTTATAAAATAGATAATGTTTCTAATGAATACGAAGAAATACAGCAGGTAGGTGTAGAAATAATAGGAACTTTAACTAAATATTCTAATTTAGAAATAATTAGTATGGTAATAGACAGTTTAAAAACTATAAATAATGATGAATATATATTAGAAATATCAAGTATAGACTTCATGTTTTCTTTGATAGATGAATTAGATTTAGATGAAGATAAAAAATTAGAAATACTTAATTTAATATACAGCAAAAATAAGCATGACCTTGAAAAAACTTTAACTTCCAATAATATCGATGATAAATATAAAAATGCTGTAGTTTCATTAATAGATTTTTCAGGAGAATATAAAGAAGCTGTAAAGAATATAGAAAGCCTAATAATCAATGAAAAAATGCAAAAGGCTTATGATGAATTAAAAAGTCTTTGTGCTGTTTTTGAAAATTATAATAATTTTGAAAATATATTATTAGACTTCTCAATAGAAAGTAAATTAGGATATTATAACGGAATAATATTCAAAGGCTACATAAAAGGAAATAATGATATAATTCTATCCGGCGGAAGATATGATAAACTTCTTGAAAAATTTAATACTCATATCTCAAATGATAAAAACAAAAAAAATGCAATAGGATTTGCAGTTTATATGGACAAACTCTACAAACCAAACTCTATAAAAAACGAATATGATTTTGACATATTAATATTATACAAAAGCGGCAGTGAAAAAGTATTATTAAATAAAGTTCAAAACTACATACAGGCTGGAAAGAAAGTAAGAACTGATATATATTCAGACGACTACAATACAGACTATAACTACAAAGAAAAATACATTTTTGAAAATGACAATCTAGTATAACATATAGAATTGTATTAATTAACTTTACTTTTACTATCAGCTAATATTATTCTAGTAACTACTGGATTAAGTTTTACTACTGTTCCGTCATCTAATTTATGTTCGGTTAATACAGTTTTAGAAGTTTGTAATTTTATTTTTTTATTTGTCATAGACATTTCCCCCTTTTATTTTAAAGTATATAAATCATAATTACGTTGTCAATAAAATAATCACTTTTTTAAATTTTTATTAAAATTATTTACTAAAAACATACTGTTTATAATTATTTATATCACATTTTTTAATTTTAATACTATGTTAACCAATCATGTATGATATATTTTGAACTAAATATTTATAATTTCAAAAAGAATAATTATTTAATAGACATAAACTAATAAATAGCATGTTAGAAAAATAAAACTATTTATAACAGTAAAAGTCAAATAAAATATAAAATTTTTATGATTTTTATTATAATTTTTTAGATAAAAAATATATCAAAATAATATTTAGTATATACCTAAACAATTATATTTTGTCAAAAATAATTTTTTTAAATTTTAAATATCTGCAGGGCTTTGCCCCGCACCCCACTTCTTTTGGTGCCCCAAAGAAGCAAAAGGGCTATATTTTAGCTTAAATTAATAGTTTATATTACATGTAAGACAATTTTAGTATGATTTAGTACTAATTCTATTCTTGCACTTTTTGCAACTTTTTGCGGCGGGAAAAAGTTGACTAAAAAAAATGACAAACTCTAAAATTTTTAGTATATACCAAAACAACTATAGTTTGTCAAAAAATAGTTTTTATGTTTTTATTATTTTCGGGGACTAGCCCCCGAACCCCCAGTTCTTTTGTTGGCACAAAGAACCAAAAAGACTGCATTTTTAGTCTAAATTCAGATTATATTCTACATTTAATACATATATTTTAAATATAAAGTTCTAGCAATTGCATTTTTTTGCAACTTTTTTGTGCGGCAAAAAAGTTGTTAATATTACATAATGTGCAGTAGTCGGCAAAATGAAATCGTTTCAGTATATACCTAAACAACTATAGCATTTTATAAAAAATTCTTCTTTAATCATTATTTACTAATAAATTTGACAGAATAAAAAAAATAATTATACTACATAAAAAATATTGTTAATAGGTTGGTTTTTATGAAAAATAGTATTAGTAATGAAGAAAAAATAAGAAATAAGTTTGAAGAAATGTTTTCTCATGAAAATAATAAGGATGCATTCCTTGATTATTTTTACGGAAAATCAAATAGCTGTCCTACTTTAAGTAGAAATTATCTTTATTATGCAGAAGAAATTTTCAAATTTTATTTTTATGAAAACACTTCAAAAGAAGATAAAGAAGTACTGTCTAGGTATGCCAAAGTAATGATTAAAGATATATACAAAGGTAAGCCTAATCCTAATTATATAATAATTACTACTTATATGATTGTAAGATTATGTGCTGGAGAAGATTTAGAAAAAGTTTTAATAGAAAGTTATAATATTGATATTGAAAATATATATAGAGATGATAAAAAATATTCTAAATCTCAGTTAAAAAATAATGAAGGATATAAATACATAAAAATACAAAATGAGAATTTTAACAGGTTTTTAATATTAGAAAGTTATATAGGTAAAAAGTTTAATCAATATTTAGAAAAAGTAAAAAATAATAGTAAAATATTATTAGAAAAAGAGCCTCATTTATTATTAACTATTTTGGTATATATCATAAATAGATATGATGATAAAAAACTCATTAAACAATTATTAAATTATATAGACTTGCTAAAAATCAATGATGAAGAAACTATATCATTACTTTTTACTATAGTCGATAAAGATGAAGAAGTTTATAAAAGATTAATGAATATTTTAAATAAAGATAATAATATAATATATTTTATTGTAAATTTAGATTCTGTAATGATATTTAATATAGAATTATGTAAAAGATTCTTTAAAAAATATTCAGAAGATCCAACATATCATTATTTTGAAGCAAAAGAAGTTGCAGATGAATATTTAGAAATATGCTCTTTCCCTAAAGAATATATTCTCTTAAACAAAATATATTGCGGAGGAAATACCCATTGTACTTCATCTTTAACAGTAGAATTAAAAAGACTATACAATGAAGATAAAACAACATTTTATAAACTTTATGAGATAATAGAAAAATCAAAATTAGAATGTTTATATCTTGATTATGTTGTGCTTTCAGCAATTATGCTTGCAGTAAATGATAATAAATATGATATAAATACTAATTCTATTATAGAAAAGTTAAAAGAAATTTCTGTAGAGTTCTTAAAAAAAAGAGAACCTACTAAAAGTTTTGATGACATAATTTCCAAAAGTATTAAATATATAAAAGAAAAGCCTAATGGCAGTTATAGTGCTTATTTATCAGCTATAATGTTATTTGATGAAATAAATGATGAAGCTTCAAAAATTACTGATACTTTATTAAAGTATTATAGAATATACATCAAAATTTATATTTATATTCAGAAAATATTCCATAATAAAAATATTTTAGAAATTAAAGAAAAATTAATTAATAATAAAGAAGTACAATTAAAAGATATATATTTATTTATAAAGTCGGAAGATGATATTATAACTCTTATAAAAAACAATTTAGAAGAAACAAAAAGTATTATAAGAGAAGAAGCATTCATCACATCTATAACAGAAAATACCAAATGTACTATATCATTTATTAATGCTATTTTCAGAGATGAATTAAGAGAACTTATTGATAATAAATTTGATTTTGTTTTCAAGGTTATTGATACAGCAAGAGATCAAAACATAAAAAATCACTGCATATTAATAATAAAGAATTACGGAATTTCTGATGAAATTTCTATAAGAAGCGAAGTAGAAAAATTAGTAGTTGAAGGAAAAAAATCATCAATAAAAATTTATCAAGAAATAATTAAATATTGGGACTTACAAAAAATTGATGCTGATTTCAAATTCAAAAGTATTGATGAAATAGAAGAATATGTAAATAAACAGTATAATAAAGAACATGAAATTTTAATAAAAGATATAGACGAAAATATACTTTCTAATATTCTTTTAAAAGAGAAGAAAACTGCATCTCCATTAAAAATAGTTAAGTATATATTTATGGAATATGCTGCATTAAAAGAACCTTCTATATTAAAAGACTGTAATAAAATAGCAGAGTTTTTTGATATTGACTCATTTAGAAATGCACTTGACGCTATATATTCTAATTGGATTAAAAATAAATCAAATACAGAAATCAAAAATATATTTATCCAATATAATAATTTGACTGAAGATAAACTATTACAATTACCGTATGATACTAATAATATATCTTATACAACGTATGATGTAAAATTAAAAAACATACTTATTCCATATTGTATTTTCCAAACAGAAGATAAACTATTACAATTAAAGACACAAATTGAAGATTGGTCATCAAATGATATGAATGATAAAGGCGAATTAGCAGCTTATGCAGTATATGCTATGGCTTTGAATGGAAGCAGCTTTGCATTATCATTAATAAATAAAATATATTTGCAAATTAAAAATAAGAAGGTTAAAAAGGCCGCTAAAAATGTATTAAAAAAGGCCGGCAAAGTATTAGATATACTATAATAAACTACTGAATAATAGGATATAAAAATGGACAAAGAAATTGAAGATTTTAATAAAAATTTTGATGATGAAATTTTTGACATAGCATTCGTTTTAAAAAAGCAAAATTTATCAGCTGGTAAGTCAAAAGGAAAATATTATACTTTATTGGTATCTGCAATTGCATATAAAAATATTATTACCAATGAAATTATAGAAAATGAAAATTTGCTTATAGTAAAAGAAATTGAAGATACAAAACATTATTTTCAAATATTCAGAAATAAAACAATAGTAAGATTAAAAGTAAGAAAAGAAAAAGATTCATCTGGTTTATATATGAGATTCCTGCTTGAAGATATTATTGATACAAACTATAAAGATAATGATTTAAATATTATATTAGAAGAATATTCTAAGCCTGTTTATTATAAAGATGAAGAATTAGGAAATTTTGAGCTTGATAAGTCTATAGACATGTTTAGTAAAGATATAGAATGGAATGATGATAATATTTCGGTTCTCTTTAAAAATATTGATGAAGAAGTCAATAAAAAAAGTGTTGCTATAATCAGAAAAATATTTACTAATAAAAAAGATATTGATAAAAAACTAAAAGACTATATATCAGAAAACATGCTTGAAGATGCCAACAGCTGGAACGATGATGATGGCAAACCTCATATAAGCAAAGAAGAGTTTGTAAAATTAATAACATTAACATCTATAAATATTATATACGAAGACAATATAACATTTTATTTTGATGACGGAGATATTTTCTCTGGACATGTAATAGCAGTAGACAGCGACTATGATTTTAATTTTGCAGAACCTTATATAATAGGATAATTATTAATATATAAGTTATATTTTATTTTTATATCAACTTTTTGCCGGACTTCGTCAAAGTTGCAAAAGCACATATTTACAAATTAAATCTACTGCTCAATTTATATATACCTAAACAACTATATTTTGTCAGAAATAAATTTAATTTTTGTTTTGATATACTGGGGCTTTGCCCACCGCTCTGCGTACTTCGTAACACCCCACTTCTTTTGCGACTGTAGGGAGTGCCAGTGGCGTACCACAAAGAAGTAAAAAGGCTGTATTTTAGCTTAAATTTAATATTTTATATTACATGTAAGACAAAATTAGTATTAATTTAGTACTAATTTTATACTTGCATTTTTTGCAACTTTGACGAAGTCCGCAGAGCGTATGCGGCGGGAAAAAGTTGACTAAAAAAATGACAAACTTAAAAATTTTTAGTATATAATAAATTGCGGGGTATTAATAAAAGTTTTAAAATTTATTATTGATATTTTATATTAGCATATTACAATATTAATAGGATATAAAAATGGACAAAGAAATTGAAGATTTTAATAAAGATTTTGATGATGAAATTTTTGACATGGCATTCGTACTAAAAAGATCATGCTGTAAATATAATAAAATACCTTGGGATAAATATTATACTTTATTCGTTTCAGCTATAGCTTTAAAAAATATTGCCGCTAATGTCATTATAGAAAACACTCATATTATCATTCATAAAAAAGTTAAAGAACCTGAAGAATATTTAAAAATACTCAAAGATGAGAGTATAGTAAAATTAAAGGTAAGAAAAGAAAAAGATCCTGATGATTTCTATATTAATTTTTTACTTGAAAATATAGTTGATAGTAATTATAAAGATGATGATTTAAATATCATATTAGAAAAATATTCAGAGATTATTTATTATAAAGATGAAGAATTAGGTGATTTTGTGCTAATAAGGATATAAACAGTTTTAAGAAAGAGATGCCTTGGACTGATAGTAATATTTTAATATTCTTTGATAATATTGATGAAGAGTTTAATAAACAAAGCATTGATATAATCAAAAAAATATTCACTAATAAAAAAGATATTGACATAAAATTAAAAGAGTGTGCTGCAGAAAGTATATTTAAGCCTCATAGTATGGAAAAAGAAGAATTCAAAAAATCAATAACTTTAACATCTATAAGCATAAATTCTAAAAACTGCATAACATTTGATTTTGATGATGTTGACGGACATACAATACCAGTAAATAGTGATTGGGATTTTAATTTTAAACCGATTACGGAACTAATGTTTTTTTAAATTTGTAGTACACTCACAGCACGCTAAATAAAGCCTAAAATATAATTTTATCTATAATTCAAATCTTATTGTATTATATAAATTTTACTCACCGTGCGTTAAATAAATTATAAACTTAATCAACACTTGGGCGGGTGTTATAATTTCTAGATAAGTTATACTAAAAATTTTTAAGTTTCTCAATTTTTGGTTGTTCTTTTTCCCGCCGTACGCCCATCTAAAGGACTTCCTTCGGTCGCAGGCGTACAGCGTCAAAGAACCTTATATCCTCGATAAACTCGGATACGCTCCGCGAAAGTGCAAGTATAAAATTAGTACTAAATCATACTAAAATTGTCTTATATGTAATATAATTTATTAAATTAAAGCCCAAATGTAGCCTTTCGCCACAGGCGGGCTGTGCCTGCTTCTTTGTGGCACGCCACTGGCACTCCCTACAGTCGCAAAAGAAGTGGGGTGTTACGAAGTACGCAGAGCGGTGGGCAAAGCCCCAGATATAAAAACAAAAATATAAATTTATTTTGACAAAATATATTTGTTTAGGTATATACTAAAATCTTATTCTTACAGAATTGGCATGTGCTTCCAAACTTTCATGATCGGCAAAATTAATTACATTATCTTTTACTTTTTCTAATGCATCTTTAGTGTAATATGTAATATAAGATTTTTTTATAAAGTCATCTACTGATAATGGAGAAGCAAATTTAGCTGTTCCGCTTGTAGGTATTACATGGTTTGCACCTGATAAATAATCTCCTAAAGCTTCCGGAGTATAATCACCTAAGAATATTGAACCAGCATTTTTTACTTTGCTTAATACAGAGAAAGGATCTTTTATACTTATCTCTAAATGCTCCGGTGCTATTTCATTGCTTATATATATAGCTTCATCTATAGTTTCAGTAATTATTATTCTGCCGTTATTTTCTATGGATTCCATTGCTATATCTTTACGGCTTAATTTTTCTAATTGTTTGTATAATTCTTCTTTTGTTTTTTCTGCTATTTCTTTAGATGTTGTAATTAATATACTTGAAGCTAATTTATCATGTTCAGCCTGAGCAAGCATATCAGCAGCTATATGTATTGGATTTGCAGTTTCATCGGCTATTATTAATACTTCGCTTGGGCCAGCTACCATATCAATAGAAACCTCACCAAATACAAGTCTTTTAGCCATAGCAACATATATATTTCCCGGGCCTACTATTTTATATACTTTTGGAATAGATTCTGTTCCGTAACTTAAAGCAGCTATTGCCTGAGCACCGCCTGTTTTGAATACTCTATTTACTCCGGCTACTTTTGCTGCAGCTAATATATTATTATTTATTTTTCCTTCTTTGTTTGGAGGAGATACCAATATTATTTCATTTACTCCAGCCACTTTAGCAGGCACAACATTCATAAGTAAGCTTGAAGGATAAACTGCAGTACCTCCTGGAATATAAACTCCAACTTTTTCTATTGGATTTATAATCTGTCCCATTACTATTCCATCTTCTTCATTTGTTATATAACTGTTTCTTAGTTGTTTTTTATGAAACTTTTCTATATTGTTATAAGCTAGTTTTAATGTTTCTTTAAACTTTTCATCTGTATTTTTATATGCTTCATCTATTTCTTCTTGTGTAACTTCTAAATTCTCTATTTCTGCATTATCAAACATTTTAGCGTATTTTTTTAATGCATTATCTCCATTTTGTTTTACATCTTCTAATATAGCTTTTACTTTTTCATTTATATCATCATGACTGAATTGGCTTCTTAATAATATATCATCTAATGATTTGCATTCTTTATAATTAATAGTCTTTATCATAATACTTCCTCTATATTTTTAACTATTGTTTTAATTAACTCATTTTTAAATTTATAGCTTACTTTATTAACTATAAGCCTAGCACTAATATAATCAATAATTTCTTTTATAACAGTAAGATTATTTTCTCTTAAAGTACTTCCTGTCTCTACTATATCAACAATAACATCTGAAAGATTTAATATTGGAGCTAACTCAATGGAACCGTTTAATTTTATTATTTCAACATCTCTGTTTATTGAATTAAAATAATTCTTTGATATATTAACATACTTTGTAGCAACTCTTAATCTTCTTTCAATATCTTCTTTATATCCATTCACAGAAGCCATGCAAACTCTGCATTTACCGAATTTCAAATCAAGAAGTTCATATACATCATGATTATTTTCAAGTAGTATATCTTTCCCTACAATTCCAATGTCAGCAACACCTTTCTCAACATATATTCCAACATCAGAAGGCTTTACTATTAGATATCTTACATTTTTATCTTTATTTTCAAATACTAATTTTCTATTATCTTCTAATAGTTCTTTATTCTCATAACCTATTTTCTCAAAAAGGTTATAAACTTTATTTACTAATCTTCCTTTAGGTAATGCTATATTAATCATATTTATATCTTTTTTATTTAATTTTTATTCAAATATTTGAAAGATATTATAATATATGAGAAACATTTTTTCAAATAGTAATATATAAAAAGTTTTGATCATAATGCATTTTATATAACAATTGCAATTTTTTATATATTGAATTATTATTTTATTATAGTATTTGTATTCACTATTATAAGTTAAACAATTTAAAAGAACTACTATATAATTGGTTAACTTATAAAACATTATTATTTTTACATTAAAGGGATTAATTTCATAATGTTAAAATTACAAACTAGAAAAAGAAATATAAAAGTAAATAAAAATATTGAAAAAAGAATTAGTAATTTTAATAAAATAATCAATTTTTATAGGTTTGATAATGATGTAATTAATGATAAAATAGTTGATTTTGTAACTATGTTAAATAATAATATAAAAAAAATAGAAGAAATAAAAAAACTTGAATATAATTGGAATGATAATGAAGCAGAACCTATAGATAAAACAATTTGTGATAATGTTTTAAATATTATATATGAAGTTATAATACAGCCAAAAATATTTCCAACAGCTAATGACAGCATACAATTAGAATATTATGATAAAAATGACAGAAATAAATATTTAGAATTTGAGGTTTTTAAAGATTATATTAATGTTTATGAAATTTTATCTGATTCTCAAGAAAAATCATATATAATTAATTCGGGGCTGTCCTAGATAACTAAAAAAGCTCCTTTTGTGCTAAATTATATATAATTTCTAATTGTTTTTCAACTTTTGG
>NZ_CALXRM010000025.1 GCF_944390845.1 uncultured Brachyspira sp. | reverse complement strand
TTTCTAGAAATTTAAATTATAAGGAATACCTTCTTTTTTTAAAATAAAAGTGTGCAATATCTATGGCTCTTAAACAAATAAATAGTAAATTATAACTTTATTTTTTTAATTTTTAATTTATAATACTTCGCATGAAAAAGATAGATTTAAACAATATAAATAGAATAGTATTCAAATTTGGTACAAATGTTTTAAGAAATGATGAAGGATATATTTCATTAGCTAGAATATATTCTTTTATAGAGGCAATAGCAAAATTCCATAGAATGGGAAAAGAAGTTTTAATAGTAACTTCCGGAGCTGTTGGACTTGGTGCTAAAAAAATTAATGTAAAAGATTTAGATGAAGTTGCTCTAAAACAGGCTTGTGCTGCTATAGGACAATCTCAGCTTATGTCTATATATGAAGACGGATTTTCAAAATTCGATATAGTAACAGCTCAAATTCTATTAACTGAAGAAGATTTTTCTAATAGAAGAAGATATTTAAATCTTAATTCTACATTAAGTATGCTTTTAAAATATAAAGTTATACCTATAATAAATGAAAACGACACAGTTTCTAGTGATGAACTTAAACAATTATATGATGTTACACAAATAAGTTTTTCTGATAATGATAAACTATCTGCTTTAGTAGCAAGCGAACTAGATGCTAATTTACTTATAATACTTTCTGATATAAATGGTCTTTATGATGATAATCCTAAAACTAATCCTAATGCTAAATTCATACATGAAGTATTTGAAGTAACAAAGGAAATAGAAAGTTTAGGTCTTGATGCTTCTAAAGGCGGACGAGGCGGAATGAAAACAAAACTTCAGGCTGCTAAAATAGTTACAAGATCCGGATGTGCATTATTCATAGCAAATGGAAAAAGACCTAATGTTCTTAATGATATATTTGAAACTAAAGATAAAACAATATTCTACCCTGTTGAAGAAACAAGCGAACTTTCCACTAAAAAAAGATGGATTGCTTATGCTACAACTATAATAGGAAAATTAATAGTAAATGCCGGAGCTAAAAAGGCAGTTTTAGAAAAAGAATCAAGTTTACTTCCTATAGGTGTAATAAAAGTAGTTAATACATTCAAAAAAGGCGATATAGTAAGCATTGTAGATGAAAGCGGAAATGAATTTGCAAGAGGTATAATCAATTATAACTCTGATGATGTAGAAAAAATAATAGGCCATCATTCTGATGATATATTAAAAATATTGGGATATAAAAATTACGATGCTGTTATTACTAGAGATTATATAGTAATATTATAATACAGATTTAAGGTGTTCGGTAGCATCTTCAGGTGTAATTGAATTAATAAATACTCCGCTTCCTAATTCATAACCTGCCAATTTACTCATTTTTGGCATTATATCTAGAAACCAATGACTTGAATGATCATATTTATTTTCAAGTACTGGCAAAAGTGTATGAAGCACATAATTGAAACTTACTTCACCAAGAAGTTTATACAATCTATCAAATATATTCTTAAGTAAACTAGCAAAATCTAATATTTGAGGACTAGATGCATAAGTTATACTGTTTGAATGCTGTTTAGGTATTACATATATTTGATAAGGCGACCTTGAGGCAAAAGGAGAAATAGCTATAAAACTGTCATTTTCACATATAACTCTTTTATTAATTATTTTTTCTTCTTTTATTATATCACAATAAACACATCTTTGATTTTCATTATAATATTCTAAAGCACCGTTAATTTCATCAAGCATTTGTATAGGTATGAAAGGTGTTGTAATAATTTGTGAGTGGGAATGGGAAAGACTGGCACCAGCTTCAGGTCCGAAATTTTTAAAATGAAGGCTGTATAACATATCTTTATTTTTAGCTAAATCTTTAAGCCTCATCATTACTGCTTTAAATATATAGAAAAAATCCTCTGTTTGAGCATGATAAAAATTAAAATGATGATTAGGGTGTTCTATAATAACATCATGAAACCCTTTAGAACTGCTTGCACAAAAAAGCTTATTTGTTTTAGGCAATTCATTTTCACGAGTTTCAGATATTATGGGATATTTATTAGGCACTATTCTGACCTGCCAAATTTCTTCCTGTTCAGCATAAACCGTATAAACAGGATCAGGTGTTTTCATCTCATGGCCGCGGCAAAAAGGACAACTTAATTCAGAATTAGCTACATGCTTTTCATTCATATTAACATAATCACTAGGTCTTCCTGTCCTTTCCGATGAAATAATAACAGACTGCTTTGTTACAGGGTCTTTACGAATATGTGGCATAAAAAATATTTAACCTATAAGTCTCTTTATCTTGTCCTTAATCTCTGTAAGATTACCAGATTTTAATATATAACCGTCAGCATTCCAAACAGAGAACTCATGTCTATAATTGTTATAAGCTGTACATATTATAATTGGTAACTCTCTATGTTTCTCTCTAACTTTGGCTAAAAAGTCTAAACCGTCCATTTTTGGCATTTTTATATCCAAAGTTATCAAATCAATATGAGGAGTACCTTTGTCAAGCATTTCTAAGGCTTCTTCTCCACTATCAGTGGATACTACATCATATCCCTCATCTTTAAACTCTTCTTCAAAGAGAGTTCTAATGCTCTTTTCATCGTCTAAAACTAAAATTGTTTTCTTAGGCATATTTTACTCCATATATCTTATATTCATATTATAATAATTGAATTAAAAAAGTCAAATAGAATTTTTTAATTTGATTATCATAATTTTGTTTATTTCATACAAAAAATTATTTATTGTATATATATTATAGTACAATTTTTACTTTTTTTCACTTTCTATTGACTTATTATAACTAGCAATAACACTTTCTATAAGTCCGCTTCTAAGTCCTTTTTCCTCTAATACTTCAACACCTTTAATAGTAAGTCCGCCAGGTGTACATACTCCGTCTTTTAATTGTGCTGGGTGCTTTCCAGACTCTAAAACCATTGCTCCTGTACCTTTAAATACTTGAGCAGCCATTTCTATAGAAGTTTTTCTGTCTATTCCCATAACTACACCAGCATCACTCATAGCCTCTATTAATATATACATAAATGCAGGAGAACATCCGGCCATAGCATTATAAGCATGTATTTGTTCTTCTTTGATCACCTTAACCATTCCAACACGTTTTAATAGCTCTACAACACCATTTTCCACAACTTTATTTTCTGTTTCTACAACGGATATAAAACCATTACAAGTTTTTACAGGTGTATTAGGCATTATTCTTACTATTCTGCTTCCGTTAAAATACATAGCTAAATCTTTTTTAGATATAGAAGCAGCAACACTTATTATTGTAGCACCAACTTTAATAGATGATGATATTTCAGCAGCTACAGCTCTAACCATATACGGCTTAACTGCTATAAATAATACATCAGCCTCAGAAGCTACTTTTCTATTGTCAGTATAAACTTTTATTCCTAAATTCTTTTCAAGATAATCTTTTTTTTCCATAGTTTTTACGCTTGCTATGATATTTGTATACTCTATTCCAGATTTAATAAATCCTTCTATTAAAGCTCCGCCCATAGCACCAGCACCAATAAAACCTATAATCATATTAAAAACTCCATAAAAATTATTTATTATTAAAAATTATTAGCTTTTAAAATATATTAAATTCATAAAATAAAATATTAATAATTTTTGTATTTTAAATATAAAAATATTATTTTAAAGAAGTATCAATTACAAACATAGTTGCTATCATTTTTGAAAGCATATTATCTTCTTCATCTTTCACTACTGATTCTACTATAATGAGATTTTTTCCCTCACTAATAACCTCGCCTACTGCTATTACTTTTTTACAAACAACAGGCTTTAAAAAATGTATTTTCAATTCGGAAGTTACTACTCCTTTTCCTTTTTCAAGAACGGTAGAAGCAGCATTACCTCCTGCAGTATCAGCCAAAGCAGCAACCATTCCGCCATGCATATAGCCTAAATACTGAGAAAACTCTTTTTTATTTTCGCATGATATTATAACCTTGCCTCTTTCAACATGCTCCAGTTTCATTCCAACGAAAGACAAAAAATCTTGAGAATAAAATCTTTTTTCTACTTTTTGATATATTTCCTCATCTGTCATTTAATTATCAGCTCCTAAAATTTATACAATAAATATCAAACTATTTCAGTAAATTTAAACAGTCCTTAATGCTATATTGTGAAAAAACTTTTTTACCAAGCAAAGTAATAGCCTGAACCGGACATTCATTTACACATCTATAACACAAAGTACAATTATGATTACTGCAAGCCTTTTTATTTTCATTCAAATTTAAATTTTTCATAGGACATAATTTAACACATTTTCCGCATCCTATACATTTACTTACATCTATTTTTAATTTATTACTAAAATCTCTATTACCAAACCAAGCTCTTTGAGATAAATATCCAAGCATAAAACTTAAAAAACTAAGTCCGTCTTTTGGATATTTCCCATTTTTTAATAATTTTACTGTTTCCTCTATTTTTAATTTTGTTTTTCTTATCATATTGGTGTTATTTTCTATAGTTTTGCAGGTAAATTTTCCATCGCTTATAGAATCAGGCATTTTTAAATGAATTGCTCCAATTATATTAGCTTTATATTTTTTTAATTCTCTTGCCAATACTCCAGCACCATCACCGCTGAACATATACATAGTAGCTATTATAAATACTTTTTTATTATTAAAAATACTTCCATTACTATTCACAAACTCCATTAATATTCTAGGTACTGAACTAAAATAAATAGGATAAGAAATAAATATATTTTCATCATTAGAAATTTCATTAATTAATTCTTTATTATTATTTAATTCTTCTACAGAAAATATTTTATAATTATCAGTATAGCATTCCAAAAAATATTCCAAACAATATTTACTATTGCCTGTACCGCTGAAATAAATACCAGTCATAAAAAAACTCAAAAAAATAATTTATATTTACAATAATAATATTTTTTATAAATAAAGCCAAGCATAAAATGTACTTGGCTATTATATTTAATATAGTAGTTTAATTAATAAAAAATTTATATATATAATTAATAATAAACATAGCAAATAATATTATTGGAAGAACATAAGTTACATAAAATCTTGAAGAATTTGGAAACTTGATTCCGGTACCAGAATCAACTTCTTGCAAGAAATTATTCCAGCCCCAGCCATATTTAGATACGCAGAATATTATTATATATATTCCTCCAAGCTCAACTAAATTATAACTAACTATAAAATCAAATAAATCTAAGAAGCTTGTATTCGCTCCCATAGGCTGAATAAATGATAAAACATTAAAACCCAAAGCAGTACTTAAAGAACATATAAATACAACTATACCAACTATTATAGATGCTTTATTACGCTTCATATTAAATTCTGACATTGTAAATGCAATCAAATTTTCAAATACTGTAACAACAGTAGTTAAAGCAGCCATTGATAAGAAAATAAAGAACAATGTTCCCCATAATCTAGGCAAAGGCATAGAATTAAATATATTAGGCAATGTAACGAATGCAAGTCCGGCACCTTCTCCCGGATTTACTCCAAAAGCAAAACATGCCGGAAATATTACAAGACCTGAAAGAAATGCTATTAAAGTATCCAATATTACTATTATTATAGATTCATTGGTAATAGATTTCTCTTTTCCTATATAACTTCCAAATATAGTCATGCTTCCTATACCAATACCCAATGTAAAAAATGCCTGGCCAACTGCGGCATATATAACTTCAAAAAAATTCTCTATTCCTCCGTTAAACATCTTTGATAAATCTGGAAGTAAATAGAATTTTATGCCTTCTATAGCACCATCTAAAGTTACAGATCTTATTATAAGAACTATAACTATAACAAATAATGATGACATCATAAATTTAGAAGATTTTTCAACTCCGCCCTGAAGACCTTTAAAACATATCAATGTCCCTAAAAATACAGCTATAAATAAACTTATAACCATTACTTTAGGATTAGAAAGCATATTTCCAAAGAACTGTGCAACTCCATCTGGACTTAATCCTAATGTAGCACCAGTAGCCATATAATAAGCATAAGTAATAGTCCAGCCTGTAACACTGGTATAAAACATCATCAGTATAAGACAGCCAAGCATTTGTACATATCCTATTAGATGCCATTTTGAACCTTCTTTTTCTAATACTTTATAAGAACCTGCAATATCTCTTTGACCAGCACGTCCTATACTGAATTCCATTATTAGTATTGGAAGACCTACAACTGCTAAACATATTAAATAAATAAGTACAAATGCAGCTCCGCCATATTTACCTGTTATGTAAGGGAATCGCCATATATTTCCAAGCCCTATAGCACAGCCTGCTGATACTAATAAAAAACCGAGCCTGTTTGATAATCTTTCCCTCTTTTCATTATGCATAATAGCAACTCCATACAATTATTTTAATTCAAATATTATACATCATAAAAATATTACTTCAAGCAGTAATAATAAAAATATTTAAATTTATTATAAAAAAAGGACCACTAAATATAGTGATCCTTAAAATTTCATAATATTGATATTAGTGTATTGTAACTATACGAACACTATTTTCCTGCCATCTTCCCTGCCATTTACTGCCGCTGACAAGTATAGCTGTATCTCCATGTGAAGCCAAATTATGTTTAACTAAAGTATCTTCAAGTATATCAATTTGACCGCTATGACTAATACCTGCACTAAAGTTCAAATCTTCAGGCATATTTATAGTATAAACATTATGACATATAGCAAGACTATTACATAAATTACTATCAGCTGACATAAATACAATAGGAGTTTTTGGTCTTTTCTTAGATAAATTTTTAACTGTTCTTCCAGACCTTGAAAGAGCTATTATTATTTTATTAGGCAAACTATATGATAAATAAGATGCACTATCTGCCAAAGCATCATTAAGGCCTCTGTCTAAATATGTCATATTTTCATGAGATGTTTTTACAATAGATTTTTCAGCAGCTTCAACTATAGAAACCATAGCTTTTACTGATTCTACCGGATAATCACCAGAAGCAGTTTCTGCAGACATCATAACAACATCGGTACCATCTAAAACAGCATTAGCGACATCGCTTGCTTCAGCTCTTGAAGGAACAGGGCTTTTTGTCATACTTTCAAGCATTTGAGTAGCTATTATTGTAATTTTACCCATATTGTTAGCCATTTTTAATATTTTCTTTTGCCAAACTGGTACTTCTCCAAAAGGTATTTCAACACCTAAATCTCCTCTAGCTACCATAACACCATCAGAATGCTTTATTATATTTTCTAAATTTTCTAAAGATTCAGTATTTTCTATTTTAGATACTATTCCAACATGCTGTAAATTATTATCATCTAAAATCTTTCTAAGTCTGATTACATCTTCATCTCTTCTTACAAAGCTCATTCCTAAATAATTAACACCATTTTTTGCAGCAAATAAAGCATCGTTAACATCTTTTTCCGTTAAAACTTCTGTTGTAACATGTGCTCCCGGCAAATTAATACCTTTACTGCTTAATATAGTTCCTCCGGTTATAACTTTACATACAACAAGTTTTGAAGCTTCATCACTAGATTCTACTATTAATTGTATTGTTCCATCTGCTATCAAAAGCATAGATCCATTTTTTACATCATGAGCTATATTACTATGAGTTGTAGGAATTATACTTTCATCATTTGTTTCTTTATAACCGCTTAATTTTACTGTATCGCCCTCTTTTACTGTAATAGGTTCTTTTAATTTTCCTATTCTTATTTTAGGACCTTGTAAATCTGCAAGTATAGCCACAGGCTTTTTTAAATCATTTGAAACTTTTCTTATTATATTGATTCTTTCCAAATGCTCATCATAAGTACCAAAAGAAAAGTTTAATCTGCATACATCAGCACCATTCTCTATAATCTTTTTTACCATATCTTCACTAGACCATCTAGGGCCTAAAGTCGCTATTATTTTAGTTTTTCTCATTAATACTTCCTTTATTCAAATTTACACTTATTAATCATAAAATTTTATAATATAAATATAAAAAATTATAGAGTAATGTAAAAATAATTTTTTAATTTTTCTAAAAAAATAATAATATAATAAATTTTACACTTTAAAAAATACATTAATAGTATATAATAAATATATGATGAAAAATATAATTATTATTTTTATAATTAGCATATTAATATTGCCTATATATGCATGCAAAGCTCAAAATACAACTATAACATTTAATGATATAACTGTAGATATTCCAAAAGATTTTAAAAAAGGTTTTTTAGATAACACTGTTGCTGTTGATAATTCTGTGGAATTTAGTGAATCTTATGGAGTTGAAAGAAAAACAGCTATATATACTGTAGTATATATAAAATATAAACTAGCTTACAGCGGAAGAGTAAGTTTGGAAAATGCAAGAAACACAGTAATAGATGGACTACGAAACAACAAGGCAATACAAGAATTTCAGATAGTTAATGAAGGCCCAGTAGAAGGATATGAAAACTCCTATCAAATTTTACTCAGTTTTTATTATGGCCCAAATAAAACATATCATAAGTCTTTTTTAATGCTTCATGATAATGCACTGCTTCAAATAATGTGTATGTATAATGCTAACAGTAAAAAAGATGATAAAGAAATAAATAATATTATAAATTCAGTAAGAATATTAGAAAATAACACTAATAATTAAATATATTCAAGTAATATAGAAGCTAATTCTTTAACTTTATCTATATGTAAAGTTTCACCTCTTATATTTCCATCTATATTGGCTTTCTTTAATATTTCATCAGCATATTTTTTATCTATATTTAAATAAGGTGAATTAACAAAGTTATTTTTTATTGTTTTTCTTCTATTATGAAATAAAGTTTTTGATAAAGATTTGAATATTTCTATCATATTAACATCAACTTCTTTAGGTACTACACTTATAATAGACGATGTAACTTTTGGTATAGGATAAAAAACATCTTTGGAAACATTATATTCCAATTTTATAGTTGACATAAAATTAGCAAATAAAGTTAAAGAAGAATAATCCTCTGTATTTTCTTTGGCTATCAATCTATTTGCAAAGTCGCTTTGAACCATAAAAACAGCATAATTCCATTTACCGTAAGATTTTTCTAAAAGCCACTCCATTATTGGGCTTGCTATATTATATGGTATATTTCCATAAACATCATATTTATTTTCTGAATTTGAAATATCAACAGTAAGTATATCTTTATGAATTATATTAATATTTTGAAATTTCTCTATTAAATGATTATATAAAGCATTATCATATTCTACTATAGTCAAATTTTCTTTATATATGTCAACAAGCATATTACTTAAAGCTCCAAGTCCTCCGCCTATTTCTAAAGCAAATTCACCTATTGAATAATTTTCTGGAACTGTAGATGCTATATTATATGCTATATTTCTATCGCATAAAAAATTTTGACCTCTATTTTTGTTTGGAAATATAGATTTATCTTTTAAATATTCTATTACTTCTTTTTTTGAGTATAAATTATCTAACATCTCTTGGAATTCTAGCCATTTGGAATAATACTATTAATATCAATATCAAAGCTATAACAATAATAATAATTACACTTAAAGTAATTTGAGATACCATAACAAGAAGCATAGATATATAGCTTACAATTACTTTAAATACTAAGCTTAAAAGCAATGTACCAACTACTCCAGTAACTCTATTATATATATGGAAATAATCTGTACAAGTTGACATTCTAAATCTAAATGAATAATAAGCTATTATAACAAATAACAATAAAAATGTTATAGGTTCTATACTTTTTGTTATTAATTCAAAATTTATATCTTTATCTGAATATCCAAATTTAGTAATTTCTTTTCTCAAAACAAATAAATCAGATAAATTTATATATTTTAACTCTAAACTTGCATAATTTTTGATAACATCTATAGTATTATCTGATATAGATATAGGAATAATTATACTATTTGTATCATCAAATGTATAATTTTTATTTACAGTATCAAAGTGTCCTTTTAAAATTATATTTTTATTATTATTCGTTCCTTTAAATACATCAGCTATTTTTCCATACATATAATCTTCGCATGAAATAATTTTCAATTCATCATCTAATTTAATTAAAGAAATATCAAATAGATAAAAACTATCTTTAAAAATAGCACTGCTTGCTGATGATAATAAAATATTTTTATCCACCATTAAATTGATGCCATTATGATTCAATGCTGAAGAATATTGTAAGATAGCAGGATTATTAATATATGCTTCTCTGATTTCTCTAGCTTCTTTTATAAAGAAATCGTATCTGCTAATAGCATCTTTTATAATAGAATAATAGTTATTTACTTCTGCAACTGTAGGAGCTTCCATATACAATTTAGAAATTCCATCATAAGCTTCCCATAATCTTCCAGTTTCATAAAGAGTAATGATTTCTGATAATCTGCTGTATGTAGAAGCTTCTTCCGTAGTAGTACTATGATAAAGCGGTTTCTCATTATTAGCTATGCTTATTCTATTTATATAATATAATGCTAATGGATTATATTTATCTAATGATACAACTTTATCAAAATACTTATATGCTTCATTATAATTTGATAAACTAAATGCTCTTGTACCTTGTTTTATCAAATTATTAATATTATCAACTTCTGTTTTATGAAGCCTAATATGTTTCTTTCTTTTCTCTTCCTGAATACCTTTTATAAGAAGCAAAGTATTTCCGTCATTTTTATCATAAAATAACGCTTCTTCTGCAAAAGATGAAGCCATTTCTAAATTACCATTTAAAAACTCATTTCTAGCTTTTTCATAAGCTTCATTTTTTAACTTAAGACCATATTCATAGTATACTTGCATATCTCTTTCAGCATTATGATTTCTTACTGTAGAGATAAAAATATTTACAAAAGAATAATCATATACAGCATAAAAAACTACCATTAATACAATGGTAGCAATAGGTACTGCTATAACTTTAGATACACTTTCCTGATATAAGAACTTAGCTTTGAAAAAAGCAAAATATACAGATAAAGATATTATATAAGGCATATAAGTTTTATAAAATATCAAACTTAATAATACATAAGTAAACAGTGAATAATCTCTACCTGCCCCCCTAGAGTATAAAACATATAATACGAGTATTATGGTTATACTTACAATACTCATTATTAAGAAGTCTAATACAAGTCTAGTAGTTATGCTATGTTCTTTTTTCATCATGAATCTATATTTTCTTCAATAACTTCTACTTCCTCTTCTATAATCTCTACGGGTTTTAATTTAGGCTTTTTATCGTAAATATCCTGCATAACCTTCTGAGCCAGAATTCTAGGAGGTAAAACTGTAAAATTATTTATAACTATATCGAAATAATTTAAAGCTTCTTTATACTTATTTTGATAGTAATAACAAAAACCTATTTCATAATAGGCCCAAGCTACATCTTTAGCATAATTTTCCCTATCAAAATTATCTATTATGTATTGATAATATGCTATAGCTTTTTTGTAGTTTTTATTACCAAATTCAGTATAAGCCTTCTCTGCTATTATTCTAGGGTATCTCTCTTCCTCTACAGATATTTTAACAGCAGAGGCACATGAAATTAGTAAAAATAAAAGTACAACTAAAAAAACAAAACTTTTTTTCACCAAAAATTCCACTATTTTTTTATAGTATATACTTCATCACGTACAGGCAAACTTTTGCGTAAAGCTTTTAGGAAACTTCTTAAATCTCCCATTTCCTTATAGTCGTCACACTTTTCCACTGTTCTTCTGGCAACTGTAAAATACTTGTACATCTTTTCTTCTCCAAGTTTTTTACGCCATTGTTCTTGTGTGCATTTTACTCTTAGCAAATATTGATTGCCGTCTATGCCGCTAGATTTTCTAAACAAGACGCAATATCTGCAATTAGCACAATAAATACCTGTTTCTGACAATTGTTCATTTTGTTCTTCGCTCATAAATACTTACCATAAATTATATTTGTTTTATTTTGATACTGCAAGTATAACAAACTTTAAGATTAAAGTCAAGATTTCAGCTTTGCTAAAACATTTTATATTTTCATAAATTCATAGCAGCAAACAAAGCAACAAAATTTAATTATCTTATATTATTAGATGAAATATATCATTTAAATAAAAACGAAAAATATTACATTTGTAAAAAAAATATAATATTATTTTTTATTATTGCTAATAAAAAATTTTACGAGAATAAGAAAAAGGATAGTTATGAAAAAAATAATATTAATATTTATTTTATTATATATCACAGCATACTCGCAAGATGTTTCAAGTAACTTTGAATCTTTATACGAACAAATAAGAGAGAAATATTCTGCTATATATCCCAAAAAAATTGAAGCATATATAAACGGTAAAATAGTACAAAGACAAATTGATACTATACCTGCTAAAAGCTACTCAAAAACAAAAGAAGATATAAAATTAAAATTCACTTTTTCTCAAGGCGGCAAACCTACCCTAGTACTTGAAAATGTTGATAGTTTTTATAGAAATATGTTTTCTGTTTTTGATGGGGCATTAGAAACGGTTGGTATTTATACTATTGTTGGTGAAAGCGATGATTATGCCTCATTATCAAAAAAATTCACTTATGAAACTGCTGAAGAAAACAAAGATAAATATGAAATAACATTGAGAGCAAAAGGCGAGAACAGCAATTACACAATTACATACATAGTAGATAAAGAAACTTTGCTAATAGAAAAAGCTGAATATTATAATAAAAAATCTAAAATATATGATGTTTCTATAACCTACGAAAGTATAGAAGATTATATTATTCCAAAAATCATAAAATATAAAAGCTCTGACGGTAAGGTAAATTCTGAAATAGAATTTGTTGATATAAAAACTTCTTAAAAAATAAAAAATTACGGACTGGAAACTTATGAAAAAATTATTATTAATTATAACTTCTTTAGCTTTAAGTATAAATCTTTATGCCATTGATGTAGAAAGTCTATTTAATCTTTCAAATAATGGAGATATTGTATATTATAAAAGTGATGATATAAATAATAATGATTATACTCAAGCTGAAAATTTAAAACAAAATTTAGAATCTAAAGGCTACAAAGTAAATTCTATAGTTATAGCTGATGTTCTTCCATTTGAAGGAAATGAATTTATTGCTTTGATATCTTCAGCACAGGGAAATAAAATTTGCATATACAATAACGGAGAAGAAGAATTCTCATACAGTACTGATAAATTCGGTAAAAATACTGCAGTAGATTTAGAGAACTTTTATGACAAAAAAAATGAAGTTGGAATAATTAAATATTATATCATAAATGAAAATGGAAAAGACAGAGATATTTATATGTATATGTTTAGAATAGATGGTGCAAGTATAAAATTCATTGCTGATATATCATTTTATAAAGAAATTAATTCTATGAAAAGTTCCGTAGTAACACAAATGGATAATATATTTGAAGATATAGACGGTGACGGAATATATGAGATGCTAGTAGAATCAAGAGAAACCATTGACGGCGGAAATGACAGAGTTGAATATCAAATATACAAATTGAGTAAAAGCAAAGGAAGATACGAATGTATTATGTCTTCTTGGCTTGAGGAAACTCCTGTTGATTTATCAGGATATTTTAGAAAGAGAATACAAAAATAATTAATATATATAAAATAGTTATAAAAGCCTTAGGTAAGAAAAATTACTTAAGGCTTTTTTATATTATCTATAATACTTAATTATTTTTATTAGAAGAATTTTTAAATATAGATATAGCATAAAGAACAGCAGCTAATATTATTATGCCCAAAGTAATAGCTCTATTCAAATTAACTTCTTCTTTATAAACAAAAATTGCAAGTAAAGTAGCAAAAAACGGAAGCAAGAATTGTAGAAATCCAAGAGTAGAAACTTGAAGTCCTTTAGCTGCTTTGGCATATAAATATAAAGGTATTCCTGTAGCAACTCCTGCAAACATCAATGATACCCAAGAATGAATAGGCTGAGAAGTTTTAGGAAAATATATTGTACTTAAAATTATTGATGGAATTAATATAGCAGCTGTTTCTAAAAATAAACTTTCCCAACTTGAATATATTGTAAGTTTTTTAAATAAACCATATATTGAAAAAGTAAGCCCTATAAAAAATGCCATTATAGGAGGTCTGCCTAATGTGATAGTTTGATAAATCATTCCTATAAACATTAAAATAATTGCTGCATATTCCAATGGAGTTTTTCTCTCTCTAAAAACTATAATACCTACTAATATACTTAAAATAGGTGCTATATAATAAGCTAGTCCTGCCTCAAGAACATGCCCTGAATTAACAGTATAAATATATAAATACCAATTAAGTCCTAAGAAAATTCCAGCTATTATTATAGATATTAAAGGCTTAATACCTCTATACAGATTTGATTTTTTATATATTATAATTATTAAAGTAAATATAAAAGTAGTTATAACTCTGATTCCCAAAACAAAAGCTGAATCAAAATTTTGAACTGATTTCCAATAAAGAGGAAGAAGCCCCCATATTATATACGCTGTCGAAGCCAGTAAAATAGATTTATTATTATTATTTGACATCAATATATCCTAAATATTTTTTGACGGTAATAATAAAATTTAATAAAAATATTTTCAATATATTAAATTCAAATATTTATAAAAAATTCAATCTTATACTTTATGAAACTTATTTGTAGATATTACAAGAGTTTATTTTTAAGTTTTTTAATAACAAATATTACTTACTATTTTTTTAATAATGAAACTGTCTTAAACATTAGAACAAAAATCACTGTAAATAAAGGTAATGCCATACCAAGATTAGCTTTTGCTTTAAATAAAAATATACCGCATACAATAAGAACCAAAATGAACAAAATTGCTACCCAAATATATGCATACTTTAAAAAATTTGATCCTACACTTTTTAAGCCTTCTTTATATGTTTGATTATAAGGATTTATTTTCAAAGCTTTTTTATATGCTTCTTTAGCTTCTTTATTTTGATTAGTATTTTTCAATGAATTACCTAAATAATACCAATATTCTGCCTCATCTGGATGTAATTCTGTTAATTTCAAAAAAATATTGATAGCATTATTATATTCTCCTATATCATAATATGACTTTGATAAAGATTTTAAATTATCTGTATCATTAGGATTTAAACTATCATATTTAATAAAAATTTCTATTGCCTTTTTATGATTGTTAATAGAACTATATGATTTTCCTAATAAAGCTAAAACCTCCAAATTGTTTTCATCTTTTTCTAAAACTTTCGATAAAATGGAAGAAGATTTTTCATATTTTTCTGATTTGTAGTAAGATTTTCCTAATATTGATAAGTATTTTATATTGTCATCATATATTTTTAAATTATCTATTTTTGATGAATTCTTTATAACTTTATCATATTTACCTATATTATAATAGGAATCAGAAAGCCAATAATAACTATCTATAATGCTGCTGCTTAAATCTATATTTTTTAATAGAAAATTTATTGATGCATTATAATTTTTATTTTGATTGTATGTAGAACCAATCCAATGAAGATTGTAAATATTATCATTATCTAATTCATACGCTAATAAGAAAAAACATATTGATTTATTATACTCTCCAATCTTATTATATGCTTTTCCTAATAAATGATAATAATCATAATTTTTTTCATCTAAATCTAAATTTTTACAAAGCTCTTCTATAGATCTATCATTCAATTCAATTATTCTATTTTTTAATTTTCTAGATTTCATATTTATTAATTTTTCTTCTTTGTGATTGTCTTTTAATAATTTTAATGTATTCAATAATATTTCTATAGATTTATCATAATCTTTATTTTCATAAAATGCCTCAGCTAATATATACGAATTACAAACATTATCTTTATTTAAATCAATAGCTTTTGATGCTGCCTCTATAGCTTCTTTATATTGATTTGTTAATATATAAACATTTGCAAGCAAGTTATAATTAAAATCATCATTAGGATACAAATCTAAGTTTTTTGATAATGTTTCTATTGCCGTATTATACTGCTTATTTTTCATATATAGTATAGAAAGATATTGATATGCAAAACATTCATTTGTTTTTTCTGTATGCTCTAAATATTTTAATGTAGATTTTATAGCTTCATCATATTCACACTTAGCATCATAAATATAAGCTAATAAAATCCAATTATTATAATCATCATTTCGTAATTCTATAGATTTAATAATTAAACTTAAAGCATTATCATATTGATTAATACAATAATAAACTATTCCAAGTCTTTGAAAATATTTATAATTATTAACATCTAATCTTATGGCATTTAATAAATGATTTTCTGCTTCTTTATAATTCTCATTTAATATATATAATCCGCTGAGCTTATATAGATATTTATGATTATTAGGAGATAATTTTACACATTCTGATATAGCATATACTGCATCATTATATCTTCCGCCATTTAAATATAAATAACTTAAATGCTCCCAATATTCTGTATTATTAGGATCAGTCCAAAGTATTCTAAAATATGCTTCTATAGCTTTTTCATATTCGCCTTTATCAGCATATTCTTTTGATGTTCTTTTCCAATCTTCAAAAGTTTTTTCATCTGGTTTTGGAGGAGTTATTAATATTTGACCTGATTCAAGAATTTGAGCATTATTTATAAATACTTTTGGAGAATCTTCATTTTGTTTTTCTTCTTCGTTTTTATTGTTATTATCTAATTCTTCCATTTTTCCCTTTCTTATGTTATATAAGACTTATATCAAAACTAAATTAATAAATATTAATAACAGCTCTATGGATATTTTATAAAATTAATTTCCTCTCAATTTATTAATAGTATCTTTTTTATTATCGCTGTCAATAATTGCACTTCCAGCTACAAGGAAATTTGCACCTGCTTCTAATACTTTACCGCAAGTTCTTAAATTAACTCCGCCGTCAACTGCAAGAATTATATCTCTATCACCTATTAATTTTTTAGCTTCTTCTATTTTTTTTATAGATGACTCAATGAATTTCTGTCCGCCGAATCCAGGATTTACACTCATTATAAGCAAATAATCAATATCATCAATAATAGGCTCTATAACATCAACTCTAGTATGAGGATTAAGTACAATACCAGCTTTTATATTATGTGCTTTTATTTGATAAATTAATCTATGAATATGTATATTACCCTCAAAATGAACGCTTATAATATCACAGCCTGCCTTAGCAAAATCATCTATATGTTTTTCTGGATTAACTATCATAAGATGTGCATCAAGAGGTATTTTACTTACTTTTTTTATATCTGAAACAACTTTTGCTCCGAATGTAATCTGAGGAACAAATACTCCGTCCATAATATCCAAATGAAGATAATCGCTTCCTGCTTCTTCAAGCTCTCTGATAGTTCCTTCCAAATTTGTAAATGATGCTGTAAGTATTGATGGTGCTATTATAATATTATCCATGACATTTCCTTTATTACTATGTTCGCCTTCGCTATTAATAGATGCCAACTAAAGTTGTCATCTGCTTCGGCTCACTTGGTTTATTACTATGTTCGCCTTCGCTATTAATAGATGCAAACTAAAGTTGTCATCTGCTTCGGCTCACTTGGTTTATTACTATGTTCGCATTCCAATTAATAAACTAAAAACCAAAATTGTCAACTATTTAGGCTTATTCGTTTATTGCTATGTTCGCCTTCGCTATTAATAGATGCAAACTAAAGTTGTCATCTGCTTCGGCTCACTTGGTTTATTACTATGTTCGCATTCCAATTAATAAACTAAAAACCAAAATTGTCAACTATTTAGGCTTATTTGTTTATTGCTATGTTCGCATTCGCTATTAATAGATGCAAACTAAAGTTGACACATTTATCACTATGTTCAACTTATTTATTAATTACTATTTTCAATTAACAAAAATACTAAAATTGATCTTTTTTAGTATTTCAACATTCAAATTATTATTTATTTTTCTTTATTGTTATACTAGCCTTCTCTATTCTATCCAATGCTTTTTTAGCTGCTTCTGTTTCTGCCTCTTTCTTGCTTTTACCTATACCTGTAGCAAAGTTTTTATCATTAACATATAGTTCAGCTTTAAACATCTCATGATTATTTTCATCATGAAATTCATAAGACTTATATATCGGGCTTGTTTTATGTTTTTTCTGTATCAATTCTTGGAATATAGTTTTATAATCTTTATCAAAATTATCAATATCTAAATTATTAAGTCTATTTTTATAAGCCATCATAACAAATCTAGTAGCATTAGTTATACCAGAATCTAAATATATAGCTCCAACTATAGCCTCAAACAAATCTTCAAGCATATTATCTCTATAACGTCCGCCTGAAGCCTCCTCTCCATGTCCTAAAAGTAGGAAATTACCAAGTTTAAGTTCCTTTGAAATATCTGCTAAACTCTTTTGAGATACCAAAGATGATTTTACTTTTGATAATAAGCCTTCTTTACTTGTATTATATTTTCTAAACAAATAATCTGACATAATAAGAGAAAGTACAGAGTCCCCAAGAAATTCCAATCTCTGATTATATTTCATTTTCTTTTTTGACTCATTAGCATAAGTTCTATGAGTAATAGCTTCCAAAAGATGAGATTTATTTCTAAACTCATACTTTATAGTTTCTTGACAATTAGTTAAGATTTCTTCTATATTCATACAATAACTACCTAAAAAGATAGAATTATAATACAATGAAAAAAATAACAGTCAAGAAAATAATATCATTTTTTTATATTTATTTATCATTTTAATAAAATAATTAGCAATTAATTATAGATGAATACATATTTTCTGTGATTTCTTTAATAGATGATGTAGAACTGTCATAATACCAATTATAATCAAACAAGCTTTTTTCAGTATTAAGCATATTAGTATTTCCTATTATGAGAGAATAAAATTTATTTTCATTTTTCTTTTTGTTTTCAGCCAATTTATAATCTTCATCAGTAAATCCATTAAATACAAAATCGGATATAAAAAGCAAATCAGATTTTTTATAATTTTCACTATTCATAGTTTTTATAGCATGCCTTAATGCTGGTATAGGATTCGTACCTCCATTGAAACTTAATCTTAAAAAATCAATTAAATTATCAATAGTATTTGGATATGTTAAATCTATTGTTTTTATTTGCGTGCTGAAATTTATAAGATAACAATCTCTTTTTTGTTTCATTGCTCTTGATGCTAAATATAATGTAATAGCCTTTGCAACTGTTTCCGGAACGCCTTTCATAGAACCGCTTGTATCAACACATATTATAATAGGCCCTTTTTTATCTTCTTCTTTTACCTGAATTTCTTCTTCAATATCAGCATCATAATAAGAATCAATATATCCTTCTTTTTTGAAAGTTAAAAGCCTATTTTCAAAATATTTTACCCCAAATAAAGTTTCAAGTACTCCTTCAGCTAAAAGAAGTTTTTCCTGAGGAAGTATATTATGTATATCTTTTGAATATGTTATACCTACTATTTCTTCTTCTGAATTAATATCTTTTATTTTTGTGCTGAAACTTTCTTTTCTTAAAATCTTTTCTATTTTTATGGTTTCTTCAGACTTTATAAATCTTCCAAGAATATCGCATAATCTTTTTATATCAGAATTTTCTTTTAATAAATTCAAAAGTCTTTTTATATATTCAATATCCTTTTTCAATAATTTTCCTATACCCAAATCAAACAATAAACCTATATCCTCTCCGAATGTATCTTGTATATATTTCAAATCATTCAAATAATCAAAAAACTTTTCTATATCTTGAAAAAATTTATTTCTGTATTTTTCTATTTCATCTAATACCCAATTCATATATTGTTTATCAAGTTCATCTTTCCAACTATTTAAAACTGATTTCCTAATGGCTATTATTTCATTATTATATTCATCTTCCTCTAAAGAATTTATTTTTGAATAAAAGAACTCTGCATTCTCATCGCCTGCAATTAATCTATAATTTTCAATATCCTTAAAAAGTGCCTCCTTATCAGCTTCATTTTCTATAAAACTATTTTTAGCTTCTTCATAAACAGAATATAAATCTTTAAATGGATTATCATCTTTTAAATGTTTCTCTAAATTATAATTAAAATCATTTATTTTCTTAGTAATTTCTTTTTGCATATCATCATTGCTCATAAAAATATCATACTGAGAAAATCTTTCTTTTATTATAGATTTAGTTTCTTTTAATATGCTGTCAATATTATCAATATTCATACAAAACCTTAATAATTACTCTTTAATTTATCTATACAATGCTCAATATTAATTTTAAGAGATTTCAAACTAGATAAATAATCATTATTATAAATAAATTTTTGTAAATATTTTTCATTTATAAAAACAGAATCGCATTGTTCAATCATAGATTTTAAATTACTTTCATAAGACTCTATTTTATTATTTAACGTATCAAGCAAATCAGAGCAAACATGCATATAACTATTTTTTTTATTTATTTCTATAGGTTTTATATCTCCTTTTCTAAACTTAAAAGGAATAGATACATTTAATGATGATACCACATCTCCATCTTGATTAACAAAACGGCTGTAATAATTATTAGTTTTTATCTGAATAGTATTTGAATTTGTAAATAAACAAAATACACTATCAGCTACAACATAATCATTAGCATTTTTCAAATTACTATAATTATTATAATAGTTATTATATCTTGGGCTTCTAGTATTTGAATTATTAAAAGCATCATTATCATATACATTTATTAAAGGACTAAATTGAGTATTATTATTTATTTTATCAATTTCAATATAAAATTTCACATTGCTCATACTATTATTTCCATAAGTATTTTTATATTCATAAAATACATCTATATAAAAATACCTTTTACCATTTATATTAATTTCATTTTCATACTCATCTCTGTCACTTATAGAATCTTTATCTATATTTGTTCTAAGTTCTTCTGCTTCATCATATATCTTATCATAATCAAAGTCATCAATATTATCATTCAAAAAACGCATTATAGATTTTTTTACTATGCTATTAACAGCATTAATATTTCCTTCTAATGTCCAAATACAATTAGAAATTAAAAAACAATCTGAAGGAACTATTTCTTTTCTATCTGAAAAATATGCAGAAGCCTTTAATATATAAACAATATTCTTCCATCTTCTATCTGAAATATAAATAGGTTCATTATTTCCGTTATTATATTCATCTATTTCATTTTTTATTGAAATAATAATATTAATAATGTTAGAAGGTACTTCCACTTCTTCTATATCATTTTTTAAACTTTCCAAATCTTCAGCTGATATTTTATCTTCCTCGTTTAAGTCAGCATTAAAATCAACATCTTTATCAACTATTAATGATTTAAAATTATCTATATCTTTAGCAGGATTAACTAATAAACGCATTATAAATCTATCATACATAGCATCAAGTCCCTGACCTTTAGGAGGAGTTTCATTACTTGCTGCAACTAATATTTTTAAAGGCACTTTTTCTTCAATGCTTCCATTTCTGTATATTTTTTCATTTATTATAGTTAATAATGTATTTAATATTGCAGGACTGCTTTTCCAAATTTCATCTAAAAATACAAAATCTGCTTTAGGTAAATAACCTTCAGTTTGTCTTTCAAATTTATCCTCTTTAAGTTTTGATAAACTCACTGGACCGAATACATCTTCAGGAGTTGTAAATCTATTCATAAGCTGACCGAAATATTTAGAATCTTTAAAAGCTGATGCTATTCTTCTCACTATTAAACTTTTAGCAGTACCTGGAGGGCCGTATAAAAATACTGATTTTCCGGCTAATGCACATAAAAAAGTAAATGATATAATATCCTCTTTTTCATAAAGTCCATCTGAAAGTTTATTTATAATATAAGTCAATTTTTCTTTATTTAATTCCATCATAACACCTTAATTTTTTTATTAATATTATAATTTGAACTATATTAATTAACAACTTAATAATTGTTTTTTTACTTTATATATATTATAATGTTTTTCTACCTATATATTTTGATTTTTTTAATTAATAATAAATTATTATAACTAATAAAGGAATAAAATGATATCTGTAGAGAAATTAAGTAAATATTACGGCGATTTTCATGCTTTGAAAGGTGTGAGTTTTGAAATAAATGCTGGTGAAATAGTAGGAATACTTGGCCCAAACGGAGCAGGCAAATCTACTACTTTAAGAATACTAACTTGCTACCTATCACCAACAAGCGGAAATGCAATTATTGACGGAAAAAGTATATTAAATAATGAAAGAGAAGTAAAAAGAGTTATAGGATACTTACCTGAATCAGCACCTCTTTATGATGATATGAGCGTATTTGATTATCTTGTTTATATGGCAGAAATTCAGGAACTTGAAAGAAGCAGATTAAATGACAGGCTTCATTATGTTGTAGATGCATGCAATCTTAAAGATGTTATATCCAAGTCTATAGGCGAGCTTTCAAAAGGTTATAAACAGCGTGTAGGTATTGCCGGAGCCATTATACATGACCCTAAAATACTTATATTAGATGAGCCTACTAACGGACTTGACCCTAACCAAATAGTAGAAATAAGAGAGCTTATTAAAGAATTAGGAAAAGAAAAAACTGTTCTAATATCAACACATATATTAAGCGAAGTTGAAGCTACTTGTTCAAGGGCTATCATAATAAATCAAGGAAATGTTATTGCTGATGCTGATCCTAAGCATTTAAGCTTAAATAACAGCAAAGAAAATAAAGTATCTACTAGAATAAAATTATCAATAAAAACAAATGATGATAATAACAAAATAATAGAAAAATTAAAAACTATAGAAAATGTTTATGATGTAAAAGCAGAAAATAATGAAAATTTAAAAGATATTGTCATATATTCAAATGATGAGGAACCTAGAGAAAAAATTTACAAATTAATAAAAAGTACTGATTGGATAGTATTTGAAATGATGAAGGAAAGAGAGAATTTAGAAGAAGTGTTCCATACATTGACTAAAGGAGATAAATAAGTGGAGAATACATTTTCAATTAATAAAACAATTAATAAATCTAATGTTATATTAAAGAAAGAATTAAGACATATATTCTTTTCACCTATAGCATATATATTTTCAGCAATATTTTTGATAGTAAGCGGAGTATATTTCTTCTCAAGATTTTTTATACTTCAGCAAAATGATATGCAGGACTTTTTCAGCATATTGCCGCTAATACTTTCGCTTATAATACCGCCTATAACGATGGGACTTTTATCAAGTGAATTTTCAAGCGGTTCTTATGAGCTCATAAGCACTCAATCAGTTTCGCCATTAGAAATTATACTTGGAAAATTCTTTTCAGCAGTAATATTTATGCTTTTTGCATTAATACCTACTATACTCTACCCTATAACATTAACATTTTTGGGAAGATTAGATATAGGCCCTGTAATTACTGGGTATATTGGAAGTGTATTTCTTATTATGGCATTATGTGCTATAGGAATATTCGCATCATCTACAACTAAAAATCAAATAGTGGCTTTAATTGTAGGACTTGCAATTATGATATCATTGAATATGTTTTTAAGATATTTAACTTTGCTTTTCCCAGCAGCTGTTAATATTATAGAAGTTATAAGCGGTGATTATCATTTTGCCAATATAGCAAGAGGCGTATTAGACTTAAGAGATATTATATATTTCTTGTCTGTTACTGTAATATTTATATATTTAGCAAATATTATGCTGGAAAATAGAAAATAATTTACGATATAGAAAATAAAATAAAAATAGGATATATAAAAATGAAGAATAAAAATCTGACAAAAATAATAATTTTACTTGTAGTATTAGCTGTAATAAGCGTTGTAGCTTTCTACACTACAAGACAAAAACGTATAACTGTAGAGGCAAATAAACCTAGAAAACAAATTTTCGAACTTAATGAAACAAATGTTACAAAATATGAATTAAGATACGCTGAAGAACCAATAATAGTTGAAAAAATAAATGATATTTGGAAAGTAACTTCACCTTCTAATGATTATAAAATAGATCAATTAGAAGCTTTTGCTAATGTAAAGAACTTCAATACTCTTAATATAGACATGATTATAACAAACCTTGCTGAAATAGATTCATTCGGTTTAGAAAATCCAAGCAATGAATTTACAGTATGGGAAGGTGATAAAGAATATAAAATCTTTGTAGGAAATAAAACACCTGATGAAGAAAGATACTATGTAAAATATAATGACGAATATTTCAGCATAGAATTCGTATATATAGAAGCTTTAAAGAAAACTATTGATATGTTGAGAGATAAACAAATATTTGACAAGCAAATATACATAGAATCTGTAGTGGAAACAGAAAGTAATATAAGAGATTATACAAATACAATAAGAAAAGAAAATAGAACTAATTGGGTTGTTGATGGTGTAGATGAAGAAATCAATTTAAATAAAGCATACAGAGATTTTGAAACATTATCTTTAGTAAAAGCTATAGGATTTGTATATGATAATAATACAATAAGATATTTAGAGAGAATGTTCAAAATACCAGATGCTAAAATAACAATATATATGGAAGATAACACTAAAAAGAGTTATGATATAATATATGATAATAATGACAACAGAGTATATGTAAAACCTGAAAGCGGAATAATATATGAAGTTGATTATTCAGTATATGCTGCTGCTATGCGTGACAGAAGTTATTATATCAAAACAGAAGATGATGAAAAGGAAGAAACTCCGGAAGATCCTTATGCTGATATGGCAGAAGAAAGTATGAGATTAGATGAAAATATGAGGCAATAATTTTTATAAATATAATATATAGGAGCAATTATGAAAAAGCAAATACCTAATTTACTAAGTATTAGCAGAATAGTTTTATCGCCGCTTGTTATATTTTTATATTTTTATAATTCTATGATAAGTGCAGTATTGGCATTAATATTTCTTATTATACTAGAGATAACAGATGCTTTAGATGGTGCTATGGCAAGGAAATTTAATCTTGTAAGTGATTTAGGTAAAGTACTGGATCCTTTTGCTGATACAGTATTTCATATAACAATGTTTACAATCTTCTTATATGAAGGTTCTATGCCTATATGGATGTATATAATTTCACTTTATAGGGATATGTTTTCAATGTTTATAAGAATTTTAGGCGGACTTAGAGGTTTTGCCGTTGCTGCCAAATTTAGCGGTAAATTAAAAACTGCCTCAAGAGCTGCTGCTGTAGTTATAATATTCCTATTGAAAATATTAAAACATACAGATATAGTTCTTCCTTATGAACAAATAACATATTACAGTTTATTAGTGGTTACAATAATAACTATATATTCATTTTTTGATTATATGCCTTTAATAACTGGAAAAGCAAACAAAAAATAATTAAGTGATAAACTATAAATAATAACTATATAAAAAATGGGTATTCATAAATATTTGAATACCCATTTTATTATATAATATTCAATTCTAACAGTAAATCAATAATCAAAACCTATTAGAACCAATATCTAAATCCAAAATCACCAGAGAATCTAAAAAATTTAGAGAAAGTCCAACCTGTATGACTAGGATACCAACCAAAAGTTCCGAATCCCTCATTACCAACAGCTATTACATTGAGCCCAGGGGCAATCTGTAAAAATATTTCCCAATCTCTATCAACAATGAATGAAATACCAAGAGGAAGCCTGAAACCTAAACCTAAATTCCAATAATTATTTCCAAACTCAGCTACAGCCTCAGCACCAGGCCCGAAATAAAGCCAAGAATCTGATTTCCCAACCTTTCCTATTCTGTACTTTAATCCCCACCAATCAGCACTAACACTTAGACCCATCCAAGACCAGCCTTTAGTTGATATACCAACATTAAATATACCGCTAAACATAAACGGCACAACATCAAATTTACCAGTAACACCTAGAGATACCTGACTTGGGAAACTAAATCTAAGAAAAAAACCAGCCGCACTCCCTTCTGGATAATTAGCATACAATTTTGACGATAATGAAAATACAGAAGTAAAAGACATTATTATCAATGTATAAATTATAATCTTTTTAGCCATAATAAAACAAACCCATTTAAATTAAAAAACTATTTATAAATATAAAAAATAATATCGAAAAGTGAATAAATTATCTTTAAAAAAAATAAAGCCCCGTTATTAACGGGGCCATTAATTTCAATACTGTATAAAATTAGAACCAATATCTGAATCCAAATTGGAATGTCAAATGTAAGAAGTGACCAAAGTACCAACGATCATGTCTATCATCATCACCCAAATATAAACCAAGTAAAGAAACTCCATCTCCATCAGCATGAAGTACATTAACAACAGGGGCAGGTTCTAAGAAAATTTCCCATTTTTGTTTAATCAAGAATGAAAAACCTATAGGCATTCTTAAACCAGCATTAACAGACCAATAGTTAGATCCAAAAGCAGCATCGGCAGCAAGTCCTGGTCCTAAGTAGAAATGTACATCAGATTCACCTGCTTTTCCCAAAGGTATTTTTAAGCCCCACCAGTCCATAGTAAGACCAATACCAAAATAAGGATAATTTCCAAAAGGATTTGCTACAGCTTGAACTCCAAACATCAAAGGAACACCTTTAAATTGACCAACTAAAGTCAAACCTTGGTTTGGATAACCAAAAAACAATGAAGCACCTATTGCTGCACCATCAGAATAAGCAGCTTGTGCTTTTTTTGGCATGGCAACTGCTAAAATTAATATCATAGCAGAGATAAGTGTAATCTTTTTAACCATAATATTCTCCATCTTTAGTATATCTACACTATACAATCTATGTCTAAAAATGTCAATAAGTAACATAATATTATTAAATTTTATTTACATAAAAAGATCAGAATAAACCATTTTTTACTTTTTTATTTGCTGTTTTAGATAAGCAGAAATGAATTCATCTATATTTCCGTCCATAACAGAGTTCATATTACCAGTTTCATGACCAGTTCTTAAATCTTTAACCATCTGATAAGGTTGGAAAACATAACTTCTAATCTGATTTCCCCAAGCTATATCAGTTTTTTCTCCAGCTATTTTTTGCTTCTCTTTATCCAATTTTTCTTTTTCTAATTGATAAAGTTTAGCCTTAAGCATTTTCATAGCCATATCTTTATTGTTATGCTGACTTCTTTCTGCCTGACACTGAACTACTATATTTGTAGGTATATGTGTTATTCTTATGGCTGATGAAGTTTTATTAACGTGCTGTCCGCCTGCTCCAGAAGCTCTATATGTATCTATCCTTAAATCAGCAGGATTTATTTCAACTTCAATATCTTCATCTATGTCCGGCATAACACTTACTGCTACAAATGAAGTATGTCTTTTAGCATTGGCATCGAAAGGAGATATTCTAACAAGTCTATGAACTCCAATTTCTGAACGCAAATAACCGTAAGCATAAAGCCCTTGTACATAAAAGCTTATTTGTTTTATACCAGCTTCATCGCCAGGCAATTCATCAGTAGTCTCCACTGTAAAACCATGTCTTTCACAAAAACGTACATACATTCTTGAAAGCATAGAAGCCCAGTCACAGCTTTCAGTACCGCCTGCTCCAGCATTCAATGTTAAATATGCATTCTTACTATCAAATTCACCAGAGAAAAGGTTCTTTGTTTCTAATTCATCAAAAACACGCTGCAATTCCAAGCATTCTGTTTCTAATTCTTTTTCCATTTCCGGGTCATTTGACTCTATAGCCATTTCAACTAATTCATATATATTATTAGAATTCTTTATCAAATTTTCAACAGGTTCTATTTTATCAAGAAGCAGCATTCTCTCTTTCATAAGTTTTTGTGCTGCTATATTATCATTCCAAAAATCATCTTTAGAAGATATTTCATCAATTTCTTTTACCCTTTTATATATTGAATCAGGGTCAAAGATACCCCCTTAAAATTTCTGACTGTTCCTTAATATTTGATACTATATTTTTTATCTCAGATAATGTCATAAGATTTTCCTAATTTACTTAATTCACTTCCAAAAATTATTCTTCAGTAGGCAATATGCGAGTACCATTAGATGGTTTTAATATATAAACATCTGCATCTCTTCTAGTTCTTTCTTTATAACTAGCATATAGATTTTCTATAACATTTTCAACTTCAGTTTTCTTTAAGAATAATAATACTCCGCCGCCAAATCCAGTTCCTATCATTCTAGCCCCTAAAACGCCGTCCATATTAGTAGATTCTTCAACTAAAATATCTAATTCAGCAGTAGATACTTCATATAACTTACTTAAACCATCATGTGTTTTTAATATCAAACTAGCTAAATCTTTTACAGAACCTTTTTTTATAGCTTTTACAGCTTGATTAACTCTATCCTGCTCTGCTGAAACATATAAAGCACGTCTTTGTTCTTTATTTTGCAAAGTTTCCTTTATAAAATCTGCATCTTTAGGCTTTAAATCTGATAGAGATTTTAAATTAGGTTTCTTTTCTTTAAGTTTTTTCAATGCATTTTCGCATTCTCTTTTTCTAGCATTATATTCACTGTCGCTGGAAGTTCTCTTTTTATTACTATTAACTACTGCCATACAGCAATCACCTAAATTGAAATCAAAATATTCATATTTAAGTGTTTTCATATTAAATAGAAATAATGTATTTTCTTTTGCCATGAATATAGTAACATGGTCGCTTAAAGAAGTTCTATGAGAAGCATATTTTATCTCACCTTCATAAGATAATTTTGCCATTTCAATAGGATCTACATCTTTTATATTGTTAATATCTAAAGTAGCATAAGTCAAACAAGCACATAAAGAACTTGAAGAAGCTAATGAAGTATTAAAAGGTAAATCTGTATAAACGAACAAATCCATTCCATGAAGTTTATAGCCTTTTTCTAAAAGCACAGAATAAACGCCTTTGAAATAAATTGCCCATTCATCTTCTTTATTTTTCTCTAAATCTTCTAATGTAAATGATTTTCTGGCTTTAAAAGAATGAGCATATATATTAATTTTATTATCAGGTCTTTTTCTAGCTACTATATAAGTACCTCTGTCTATAGCAGAAGTTATAGTATCCCCGCCTGAATAATCTATAAGCTCTCCTATTATTGTAACTCTTCCGGGAGCAAAGTATAATTTTGTATCTCCCTTATGTCCGAAAACTTCTCTAAATCTTGCTACTATTTTTAAATGTAATCTAGGTATCATAATTATATCTCTCAAAAATTATCTGTTATAAATATCATAAAATGAAAAAAAATCAATAGTATAAACTAAACTATCCTAAAAAAAATAATATTATTCATATAATAAACTGTATAAAGTAATAAATCGTAAATTTTTTCAAAAACTAAAACAAATAATTTATTAAAAATATTGATTTTGGCAATAAAGAATAATATAATATTTAATGTGATGAATATCATTTTAAAGAGGTGTTATAATATGGATAAAATATTATATGATAATTACATAAATATTCTAAAAGAAGAATTAATACCTGCCCTTGGCTGTACAGAGCCTATAGCAATAGCTTATGCTGGAGCAAAAGTTAGAGAAGTTATTGGAAATATACCTGACTCAATAACTGTTAAATGCAGCGGAAACATTATTAAAAATGTAAAAGGTGTAACTGTTCCAAATTCCGGAGGATTAAAAGGAATTGATATTGCTGCTACTTTAGGTTTAGTTGGAGGAGATCCTAACAAAAATCTTGAAGTATTATCAACTATCAAACCGGAAGATATAGAAAAAACTAAAGAACTTATAAGCAAAGGTTTTTGTAAATGTGATTTAATAGAAGGCTCTGAAAATCTACATATTATAATAGAAGCTAAATATCAAAATTCATCAGCATTAGTTGAAATAAAAAATGCCCACACTAATATAACAAGAATAATAAAAGACGGCAAAGAATTATTTACTTCTGATAATTCAGCAGGTCAAAAGGATTCTGCTGACAGAGATTCTTTAAATATAAAAGAAATCTTAAATTTTGCCAATGAAGTTAATATAGAAGATATAAAAGAAGTTATACAAAGACAAATAGAATTAAACTCAAATATAGCAAATGAAGGTCTAAAAAATGACTATGGTTCTTCTGTAGGAAAAACATTGATGAAATATTATGGAAATGATGTAAGAAACAGAGCTAAAGCTTATGCTTCTGCAGGTTCTGATGCAAGAATGGGAGGTTGTCCTATGCCAGTAGTAACTAATTCTGGAAGCGGAAACCAAGGTATAACTGTATCTATGCCTGTAATTATATACGCTGAAGACATGAAAGTGTCTGAAGAAAAACTATATAGAGCATTAGTTTTATCCAATTTAATAGCTATACTTCAAAAAAAACATATAGGAAAATTATCAGCATTCTGCGGAGTTGTTTGTGCCGCTACTGGAGCTGCTTCCGGAATAGCTTATCTTAATGATGCTGACTATAAAATAATTTCAGACACAATAACTAATGCATTATGTACAATAGGCGGTATGGTTTGTGATGGTGCTAAAGCTTCTTGTGCATCAAAAATTTCTGAAGCTGTTGATTGCGGAATACTTGCATACAATTTAGCAAAAGATGGCAAAGTATTTAAATCTGGTGATGGACTTGTAAAAGATGATATAGAAGCTACTATTGACAGTATTGGAAGAATGGCTAAAGAAGGTATGAAAGGTACTGATATAGAAATACTTAATATAATGATAGATAAGTAATCATTATATATTTATTATTATTCAGGTTTTATAATATAGTATTTTAAACTTAATATATAATGTAAATAAAAATCCATTTTCATAAAGGTTTGTATTACATTAATTATAAGACCTGAATAGTATATCTCATATTCAATTTTATATGATGATTTTTATTCATAGCTAAAATATATCTTTTTTGTAATTTCCACTCTCCTATTTTATCCAAGATAGCATATACTTAAACAATTATATTTTGTCAAAAATCAATTTATATTTTTGTTTTTATATCTAGGGCTTTGCCCTTACGAAGTACACAGCGTGCAGCATCCCAGTTCTTTTACATTTACTCTCTGGTACCCCAAAGAAGCTTATATTCTAGATAAGATAGGATATGCTTCGCGAAAAACTGCATTTTTAGCCTATCTTACATATAAAACATTTTAGTATAATTTAGTATTAATTTTTTAATTGCAGTTTTTTCAACTTGGACGAAGTCGCGGTAAAAAAGTTGATAATTCTATATAAAGTGCATCGGTTGAGAAAGTTAAAAATTTTTGGTATATACAAAAAAGATATATAGAAACAATATTTTTCATGCTGGATTTATTTTAAAAAAAATTGTATAATTAATTAGTAAAAGTTTTCGATATATTGTAATGATATTTTACACGGTTTAATGGAATTATAAATATTTTCAATTAAAAAAGGAGTCTTAAAAATGGCTAGTTTAAGTGATAAAGAAATTAATGCTACTTTGGCAAAAATAAGACGCGAGTATGAACAAGGTGCTGAAAAATACGGCAGTAAAATTTATAATGTAAATAGTTTTAATGACAGATATAGAGAAGCTTTACAAAACAGACAAGATTTATCAAACTTCTTAATAGTTGAAATAAAAATATTAGAAGATATAAAAACTACATTAAGAGATAGAGAATTAGAACGTCAAAGAAAAAAGGCTGAAGAAGAAAAAGCTAAAGAAAATTCTTTTATGGATAAAGTTGATAATATGATAGAGAGATTCAAAAGTGCTACAGAAAAATATCCTTTAGAAGATATGCATCCTAGAGCAGATGAAGAAATAAAACATTTATATGGTGCTTTCAAAGAATTATATAATTGTTTTTCTGTTATAAGATTCTTTTGCTGCGGACCTGCTAGCGATTATGTTGTAGAAAGTGCTATCAAAGATTATGACAATCAATTCCAAAAATTTATCATACCTGTAGGTGAAACAAAAGTACCTCAGATATTTGCTGATTATATTTTTGCTTTAAATAATGGTGATAACTCAAGCAGAGCTGAACAATTTATATTAAAAGAATCAGGTTTCTTCCTTCATGCATTTATAGAGAAATTATCTAATATTAAATCTATAGCACTTAAAGCTACTAGCGATGGAGAAATGGTTCTTCCAGATTATTTAAATACTCAATCTCCTAGAGTATATAAATTCTTTAAAGGCAAAAGTAAAGAAGAAATATATGATGCTACAGTAGCTTATGCTAATGCTATGATAAATGACTTTAGATTACAAAGTTTCAAAAAAGATGGACGTTAACAAGGTCTTTATTATTTTTTGTATATTTACACTATCATTGTTTTCTCAAACTAATGATGTATTTATATACAATAAAAAAAATTTATCAAATGCATACAGATATTACAATGCAAAAAATTATAAAAAAGCAGCAGAACTATTTGAATATGAAATAGCTAATTCTCCTGTATTAAGAATAGAATATTTTGAAAATCTTGCCAATTCTTATATGAATTTAAAAGATTATACAAATATGCTTAGAGCAGCAA
Source organism: uncultured Brachyspira sp. (assembly GCF_944390845.1). Lineage (GTDB taxonomy): Bacteria > Spirochaetota > Brachyspiria > Brachyspirales > Brachyspiraceae > Brachyspira > Brachyspira pulli. The sequence goes on along the minus strand of NZ_CALXRM010000025.1, from coordinate 9,894 downwards.
GAAGCGGAATAATAGTTAACAGATTTTCTGCAAAGCTTCATTTCCAAAAAGGATATGCATTATATAAATTAGGCGATACTAATAAAGCAATAGAATCTATTACATATTCTGTAAATCTAAAACCTAATGATGCTTATATGAATAATTTTTTGGGACTTCTATATCTATATATAGAAGATTATAAGCAAGCGGAATCATCTTTCTTAAAAGCAACTGTATATAGTCCAAACAATGTAGTTTATATGGTTAATTTGGCTGCCACTTATGAAAGAGATAAAAATTTCAGTTCAGCATTAAATACTTATGAAGAAGCATATAAAATAAATCCTAAATATAAAGGATTAAAAGACTCTGTAAATAGAACAAGAACGATACTTGCAAGAATATCTGGAAACACTAATGATTTAATAATAGAAAATACGGCATCTAAATCAACAAATGATAATTCAAAACTCACTTACGATGAAGATTTAGAAGTAAAGCCTATAGAATTAGAAAACAATTACACTAACCAAATAGATACAAATAATGTTATAAATAATATTACTAATACTATTATAACAAATACCATAATAACTAATGTAAATACTAATACTATAATAACAGAAACAAATATACAAAATACTAATAACTAATTGATAATATAAAAAAATATTGTATGATGTTTAATAGGGTTATTATTATGCGTGAAATAAAAAATATATTAGAAGAATATTCTAATATAAAATCATACCAAAATATAAATTTAGCTAATTACATAAAAATATCTCAAAAGTGGGACGATATTATGGGGAAAGTATTATCAAAAATATGCTATCCATCATTCTTTAGAAATTCTGTTTTAACCGTTACTATAATAGATAGTGTATGGGCTAATGAAATATTTATGAATAGATCAAATATATTCAAAAATATAAAAAAAGAAACAAATATAGAAGTTACTGAATTAAAAACTAGAATCGGAGAAGTTAATAATAGAGTACAAGAAATTCCTAAAACTGAAAAAACTACTAAAAAAGAAATTAGAAAAGAACATAAAGAATGGATTGACAATGTAATAAAAGAATCCAATATTCAAGATGAAAGAATGAAAGAAATATTCTATAATATATTAAAATATGAGGAAGACAATGATTGATGATGAGTTTATAAAAAAGACTATTTCAGAGTACAAAGCTACAAGAAGTATTATTGCTTTAAGAGAAATAAACGAACATTTGTCACATTATATATACAATTATCCAAGAAAAGTTTTTGGAGCTTTTCATGATAATGCATTGGAATTTTATTCATACTATATAGAAAGACTTGAAAATATAATATTAAAATACAATGAAACAGATGCTAAATTTATAACTTGGTTCACATATACATTAAGAAGTCATTATTTAAATTTCATAGATCATAAAAAAAGAAAAGAAAAACATAATCAAAAAGAAATATCCATCGATGCTCCATTATGCAGCAGAGAGGCTATGACATTGCATGATGTACTTTATGATACTAAGTCCTACTCTATCAATGAATATACTGAAAATTATAATGGTGATGACAATATAGAAGAATTAGCTTTGAATATATTCAAATATATAGAAAACAAATTCAATGATAGAGATTCAATAGCTTTCTTTATACATAATCTTGAATTGTTTATAAATTTAATAATAAATCCTTTAATGAAATATTTTAATATAAATTATGAAGAAGCATATTCAATAGTAGAGAAAGCAAGAGCAACATACATAAACAAATATAATGACATAATAAAACAGCAGGACAAAATAGCAAAAGTAAATGCTCAAATAGAAGAAAATCATAAAAGAGGAATATTTACAGTTCATTTAGCAAGCAAAAAACAAAATTATATAAAAAAACTTCATTCTATAAAAATAAATGTACCTTATAATTTCATAGCTGAACTTTTAAATATTACAAGCAATATAGTTACAAAAATTATAAATAAAATAAAATCTAGCTTAAAAGAAAATTTTAATAATTTATTGGATTAATATATGGATAAATATAATTATACAGAAGAAGAAATTATCAATTATGTCAATGGTATTAAAGTATCTGATGAGTTTTTAAAAGCTCTTGAAATAGATATATCCCTACAAAAAGAAGTAAGCAGCTTAAAAAATGATTTATTTATTATGGAAAATGTAGAAGACTCTGATATGTTTAAGGAGTCAAAACAAAAGTCTATTATAAACATAAGAAATAACATAATAGATTATATGCTTTATTTCAGCAAAATAACACCTCTAGCATCAAGAGGAGATAAAGAGAATGAAATATATGTTTTTAAAAATATAGAAATAAGCAAAAGCAATAATGAATATTATATTAATATAAGCAATATAAAAAATTGGTGCGTTATAGATTATAATGGGGAAAAAATAGTAAATATATTTGGAGAAAAAGATAATTATTCTACAACTCTAAAAAACGGAACATATAACATAAAAGTAGATAACTATGAATGTACAGTAAATATAGAATAAAGGACTATTATATTAATGCAAAAAATATGTAAATGGGCTAAAAGTGAAATAGAAATAAAATATCATAATGAAGAATGGTGCCGAATTTGTCATGATGAAAATAAATTATTTGAAATGCTTATACTTGAATGTATGCAGGCTGGATTAAGCTGGAAATGCATACTAGATAAAAGAGAAAATATGAGAAAAGCATTTGATAATTTTGATTATAAAAAAATATCTAAATACGATAATGAAAAAATAGAAGAATTGTTAAACGATAAAGGAATCATAAGAAATAAAAGAAAAATTAATGCACTTATAATAAATGCAAATAAATTTATTGAAGTACAAAAAGAATTTGGAAGCTTTGACAAATATATATGGTCTTTTACAAATTATAAACAAATAGATAATAAATTAAATGATGATGATCCGCTTCCGGCAAGAAATGAATTATCTGATACTATAAGTAAAGATTTAAACAAAAGGGGATTTAAATTTGCGGGAAGTATAATTATTTATAGTTATTTAGAGGCTATTGGAATAATAAATGACCATTCAGTAAATTGCGATTATTATAAAAATGTATAACATATTGGTAAAAATAAAATATTGTACTATAATAAATTATATTGATATGGAATAATTATGATTGGATACACTAATTTAAATTTCAAAAAATCGTCTATGATTTATATTAAAGATCAAAATCCAAAAAACTCTTTTTATATTATAACTAAAGGTAAAGCTATATCCTATGGTACTTTTAATTTTAATATAGAATTCAATAAAGGTGATATAATAGGTTTAGTAAATGCCTTTTTAAATGAACCGTATTTTTTTAATATAAAAGCTTTAGAAGATGTTGAAGTCATAGAAATAGAAATTGATGATATAATAGAAATGAATAATAAAGAATTGATGGTAAAAATAGCAGATAATTTAGATTCAGCATTTGAAAAATGGCTTGGAAGATATTATTTATTATTATCAGAAAATAAAGAAATTACTAATGGAAAAACTAAAGAAGAAATTCTTAATATGATAAAAGTTTATCATAAAAACGGATTTCACAATATATCATATAAACTATGTAAAGAATATATTAAATCATTTCCTAAATGTGAAGAAATTGATGAAGTAAATAAATATTTATCTGAAATAACTCCAATAGAAGAACCTAAAAAAATAAGCAACAATCTTTACAAGTATAAAAAAGGATATTGCATTTATACAGAATTAGAATATACAGATAAAGTATATATAATCGAATCAGGAAAAATAGGTATATACAATATAGTAAATTTAGAGCAGGTTACAAGAGCTATTTATTCAAAAAATCATATGATAGATGGATACCAACCAATTTTATCATATCAGCCTTTATCTACATGTGCTGTCATTTTAGAAGATTCTACAATAAAAGTATTAACAAAAGATGAATTAATAAGTATTATGGAAAATGATCAATCTGTAGAACTTTACTATTCAAAAATGGTATGCATGAAAATAAGAAATACTATATTAAAAATAATAGTACTTAATACTGATGATATTCTTGCAAAAATATTAATAACTCTATATTACATATTAAAAACAGAAACAATCACCGAAGGAAGTAACTCAGTTAATTTATTATATACTCTTAATGATATAAAAACGATAATAAATGTCAAAGATACACAAATATTAAAAAAAGAATTTAATAAAATAAGAGGAGCCCAAATATCAGTCAATAATTATATTAATATAGTTGACATAAAAGCCTTTTTTATAGAATATAAAAACTGTATGAACAGAATAGCAAATATACATCATATTTAATTTTATTATGATAAAAATATATAAACAATAAAAATTATTTTAAATAATTATTCAGGGAGAATTTAATGCCGACATTAAAAACAAGTATATCAGGAATAAGAGGTATAATAGGGGACGGTTTAGATATAAGAACTGTAGTAGATTATACTTCAGCATTCGCATGTCTTTTTCCAAAAAAAGCAAAAGTTTTAGTGGCAAGAGATACAAGAATAACAGGAGAATCAATATTAAATGCCGTTGTTTCAACATTAATGGCATCAGGTATAAATGTTATAGATATAGGCATAACACCAACACCAACTGCATTATATATGGTTGAAAAATTAAAAATACATGGCGGTATAATGATATCAGCAAGCCATAACCCTATAGAATGGAATGCATTAAAACTTATAGGAAAAGGCGGACATTTCTTAGATGAAAAAGCTGTTAATGAACTTATGAAGCTTTATGATAAAAAATCTTCAAGATTTGTAAAAGCATTAGAAACAGGCACTTATGAAAAGATTGATAATGCTATAGAAGAACATATTAAACGTATATTAAGATGGATAGATGTTGAAAAAATAAAAAAAGCTAATTTCAAAGTAGCATGCGATTATGTTAATGGTACAGGTTTATTTGCAACTCCTCCCCTACTTAAAGCATTGGGAGTAAAAGAAGTTTCAATAAACAATGTACATACAGGAAAATTTGCCCATGTCGCTGAACCTTCTGCTGCAAGCATGAAAAGTTTATCTGATTTAGTAAAGAAAAATAAAGTAAATATTGGATTTACTCAAGACCCAGATGCTGACAGATTAGCATTGGTACTTGATGATGGTACAATAATAAGCGAAGAATATACTTTAGCTTTATGTGCTAAATATTTATGGCATGTAGGAAAAGGAAATGCAGCTGTAAATTTATCAACTTCAAGAATGATAGATGACTTAGCTAAGGAAAAAGGATACTCTGTTGACCGTACAAAAATAGGAGAAATAAATGTTTCTTCACATGTTGTAAAAAATAAATTATATTTCGGAGGCGAAGGTAATGGAGGAATAATAGTTCCTGCTGTAACTCCCGGCAGAGATTCACTTTTAGGTATATCTTTAATATTAGAATTAATGGCTACAACAGGGAAATCTATTACAGAACTTGTTAATGAAATACCAAAATATGAAATAGTTAAAGAAAAATTAGAAATAGCAAAAATAGATGAGGATAATTTCTTAAAACAAGTAAAAGAAGAATATCCTAAAGCTAAAATTACAACTATTGACGGTATAAAAATAGATTTAGAAAACGGCTGGCTTCATGTACGTTCTTCTAATACTGAACCTATAGTTCGTATTATTACTGAAGCTAAAAGCAAAAAAGAAGCTAAAGAATTAATTGAAATAGCAATGAATATGATAAAAGGCGAAAAAACTGCTAAAAAGGCAGCTAAAACAACTAAAGCAGTTAAAGAGCCTAAAGAAGCTAAAGAAGAAAAGCCAAAAAAAGCAGCAAGTAAAAAAACTAAAAAATAATATTATTTTAAATAAATAATACAAAAACCTCTGGTAATTTATGTATACTAGAGGTTTTTTATTATTTAAATTTTATAAAATTAACATTAATAAAACATTATACAATTTTATAGTATATATCTAAACAATTATATTTTGTCAATTTTAGTTTTTCAATTTTATTGTTTGTGCTGGATTTGCCCCCCAGTTCTTTTGCGACTGAAAGGAGTGCCTGCGACCATAGGAAGTCCTTTAGGGTGGTATTGCCACAAAGAAGCAGGCACAGCCCGCCTTCGGCGAAAGGCTACATTTTGGCTTTAATTTAATAAATTATCTTACATGTAAGACAACTTTAATATGATTTAGTACTAATTTTATACTTGCACTTTCGCGAAGCGTATCCGAATTTATTGAGGATATAAGGTTCTTTGCGAAGTCACCACTACCATAGGCAATCCCTATTAGGTATGGCTTGCGATGGAAAAAGAACAGCATAAAAATCGACAAACTTAAATATTTTCAATATATTTTGTTAATTAAATTAAAAATAGTTATATACTCCTAGCTATTATTTCTAATAGTAAGAATTAACTATTTCGACTTTTAAACCAAAAAAGTCGAAAATTTTAAATTAATAAAATTTACTTGACAAATTTAGTATATTTTGTTTTAATATAGCGTATATTTAACTAATGAAAAATTTTTTTGTTATAATATATGTCTTTACATATCTAAAAAAGGGTAAATATGGACTTAAATCTAAAAAATAAAACAGCTATAATAACAGGCTCAAGCAGAGGAATAGGTAAAAAAATAGCAGAAACTTTGGCTAAAGAAGGCGTAAATTTAGTAATCACTGCTACTAATTTTGAAAAAGCTTCACAAGTTGCTGAAGAATTAAAATCTGCTTACAATGTAGAAACATTAGCATTACAGCATGATGCTAAATCAAGCGAATCTTGTAAAGAAGTAGTTGCTAAAACTATAGAAAAATTCAATTCCATTGACATACTTATAAACAATGCAGGAATAACTAAAGATATGTTAGTTATACAAATGGACGATAACGCTTGGAATGATGTAATTTCAACTAATCTTTCTGGTGCTTTCTATATGTCAAGAGAAGCTGCTAAAAATATGCTTAGAGCTAGAAAAGGCAAAATAATTAATATATCTAGTGTTATAGGTAAAATGGGTAATGCAGGACAAGTTAATTATTCTGCAGCTAAAGCTGGTATTATAGGAATTACTAAATCTATGGCTAAAGAGTTTGCACCTAGAAATATATGTGTAAATGCTATAGCTCCAGGTTTTATACAAACAGATATGACAGATGTATTGCCTGAAGATACAGTTAAAGGAATTATGAGTATTACTCCATTAAAAAGATTAGGAACAGCAGAAGATGTTGCTAATTTAGTATTATTCCTTTCTTCAGATATGAGCAATTATATTACAGGAGAAGTTATCGCTGTTGACGGCGGTATGTCAATGTAATAAAAATTAAAATAAAAAAGCATATAAATGTTGCTTTAAAAAGCACTTTATTAATAAAAAATAATATTTAATATTAAGGAGATTAAAAATGGCATTAATCGATGAAATCAAAGATGTTGTTGCTAATCAATTAAACATCTCAGACAAAAGCAAAATCACTGATACAGCTTCTTTCGTAGACGACTTAAACGCTGATTCACTTGACTTAGTTGAATTAATCATGGAATTAGAAAAACGCTATGACATCAAAATTCCTCAAGAAGATCAAGAAAAAATCAAAAATGTAGCTGACGCTGCAAAATATATTGAAGAACATAAAAAATAATAATTATATTTAGATTTTCCCGTAAACAGCCTAAAGTCTTTTACGGGAATTTTTTAATATAACGGCAAAATTATAGGAGTTTTATATATGAGTGAACGCAGAGTTGTGATCACAGGACTTGGAATAGTAAGTTCTTTAGGAAATGACGTAAAAACTTTCTGGGATAATTTACTTAATGGTGTTTCTGGAATTAAAACATTAAGCAAATACTTTGATCCTGAAAAAGAGCAACTTATTACTAAAATCGGTGCTGAAGCTTTACCAGTTGAAGGCGACTATTATTCTGATAAAAAAATGTTAAGAAGATTAGATCCTTTCATTAATTTTGGAATATATGCTGCACATCATGCTTTTAAGCAGGCTGGTATAGAACCTAAAACAGGCTTTGATCCATTAAGAGCTGGTTGTGTTCTTGGTAGCGGTATTGGTGGTATAACTACTCTTTTATCAAATCATAATGTTATACTTGCTGACGGCCCTAGCAGAGTATCACCTTTCTTTGTACCTATGCAGATAATAAATATGACACCTGGCTTAATTTCAATGGAATATGGTATGAACGGCCCTAACTACAGTACTGTTACTGCTTGTGCTTCTTCAAACCATTCTATAGGTTTAGGTTATAAACACATAAAAGACAATGAAGCTGATATTATGGTAGTTGGAGGTTCTGAAGCTACTATTAACCCTCTTACTATTGCTGGTTTTAATAATGCTAGAGCTTTATCTACTAGAAATGATGAACCAACTAAAGCTTCAAGACCTTTCGATAAAGGCAGAGATGGTTTTGTTATTGCTGAAGGTGCTGGAATATTAATACTTGAAGAATATGAGCATGCTAAGAAAAGAAATGCTAATATACTTGCTGAAGTTTGCGGTTATGGTTTTACTGCTGATGCTAACCATATTACTGCTCCTTTAGAAGACGGTGCTATGGGTGCTAGAGCTATGTCTTTAGCTATTCAAAGTGCACAAATATCACCAGACAAAATTGATTATGTTAATACACATGGTACTTCTACTCCTGTTGGAGATATAGCAGAAGTAAAAGCTATAAAAAAAGCTTTAGGCGAAGATCATGCTAAAAAGATAAAAATTAACTCTACAAAATCAATGACTGGTCATGCTTTAGGTGCTGCTGGCGCAATAGAAGCTATTGCTACAGTTATGAGTATGATTGAAGGTAAGGTTCACCCTACTATCAACGTTGAAGAACAAGATCCTGAATGTGATTTAGATGTAGTTGCTAATACTGCTCAAGATTACAAAATAGAATATGCTATAAGCAATTCTTTCGGATTTGGCGGACATAATGCTTCTATAGTATTCAAAAGAATATAATTTATAATTTTTTATAAAATAAAAGCTCTATTATTAATAAAAAATAATAGAGCTTTTTTATTTCTAAAATATATTCAAATAAAAATAGCATTTAATTATATTTATCTATTTTCCTTAAAAAAATGCTCCTCTACTCTTATACAAATTTCATGGTATATTGCCTCATGATATTCTTGTGAAATATGTGTTTCTTTAGCAGGTGCTTTAATTGCAATATCTGCCATTTCAGCAAGTTTTCCTCCATTCTCATTTGTAAAAGAAATAACTTTTATACCCATAGCCTTAGCAAGTTTAGCAGCATAAATAATATTTTTAGCATTTCCTGAAGTACTTATAGCAAAGAAAATATCGCCTTTATCACCAAAGCCCAATAATTGCTGGGCAAATACTAAATATGGCTCTTTATCATTCAAATAAGCACTTGAAAGTCCCAAATGTGAAGTCAAAGCAACGGCTCTTAATGGAGATTCCAAATTATTTGCTATATACTCTCCATCTTCTATTTTTAAAAGCTCATTTCTTATTTCTTCTTTTATAGGGCGTTTCTTTAAAAAACTTTTTAATAACTCCCCTGCTATATGCTCACTATCGCATGCACTTCCGCCATTTCCTGCTATTAGTATTTTATTTCCTCTTTCATAGCATTTTATACATTCATTTATAGTATTTTCTATATTTTCTTTCATTCCTTCCAATTTTGGTAATCTATTTATCAATTCTTCTATCATTAAATTCCTCCATTATTAATTTATCAAATGATTAAAAATATGAAATAAATTATATACAATATTATTATTTTTACAAGATTATTTAATATTAGAATGTGTTTAAGAGCCATAGATATTGCACACTTTTAGTTTAAAAAAAGAAGGTATTCCTTATAATTTAAATTGCTACAAATAAACCCAAAGGAATACCTATGAAACAG
>NZ_CALXRM010000024.1 GCF_944390845.1 uncultured Brachyspira sp. | reverse complement strand
AAGCGTATCCGAGCCTGTCGAGGATATAGCTTCTTTGTGGCAATACCACAGGCACTCCTTTCAGTCGCAAAAGAAGTGGGAGTCTTGCGTAAGCACGCAGAGCGGTGGTCAAAGCCCCAGATATAAAAACAAAAATATAACTTTACTTTTGACAAAGTATAGTTGTTTAGGTATATATAATTGACTTTTATTCCTGTGAGGTCTTCAAATTCTTTTACTACATCCATAGAATTATTATCACCATTAGCAATATATTCACCCCAATTGCATACATTAATAGTAATATTTTGATCTTTCAATTTTGTATAATAATTTAAATCTAATTGCGGTATATCCAATTTACTATTACTTTGAGCAAGAATAGTACTGCAAAAAATCATTATGATAATGAATATTTTAAGAGAGGTATGCATTGTTTTTCCTTTAATTTATTAGAATCTTATTCCTATTTGACCGCCTATATCAAGTCCTCCGAAACTTACTTTAGGCAAAGATTCTTTATATTCCATTAAAGGGAAATCATAAGACATATAAAGTCCTAAAGTTACATTATATAATAAAAGGAAATCAACACTTGCTTTAAGATATGGAATGTATAGATTATAGAATTTATTCTGTAATTCTTTTAAATTATATGAATGAGTTTGTTCTCTGCCGCTATTTTCTTTATAATAACTGCCTCCGCCTAGAGGGAATTTAACACCAGCACCTACACCTATAGATAAAAATAATACATCAATTTTTGGCATTAAACCTAAACTTATAGAATCAAATGTAACATTGCCTTTTCCTGTATCTGATTTGAAAGCGAAATGATCTCTTTGATATCCTAAATCTAATGAAATACCTAGAGATAATATACTTAAATCAAAATAGTAATTAGGTTTTAAATAAACTCCAAATTCAAATCCGCCATCTGGTTTAATAGTTTGGCTTTGTTTTCCGTCTTCAAGATAAAAACCTATTCCAGCTCCCAAAGGTACTGATAAATCAACACCCCAGCCATCTTTAGCCATAAGGCTTCCGCTTATTGTCATTATAAATATTGAAACTATTAATATTATTTTCTTCATTTTTATTTACTCCATCAATACCATATATATAACTAACTATATTATACTTAGTAATATTGCCGTATAAAAGATATGAATATTTTTATTTTTTTCAACTAATAATTTAAAATTAGTGCTTATAAAAACAGAAAAATATCTATAAAGTGCTTAAAATTACTATCATAAGTACTAAATTATTGTTTTTTTGTGAAAATATTATTATGAACAATAATTAACCCGCCCGCCCACCCTTATAGTTAAACAAACCTTTTTAACAAAATGAGCCTAAAAATAGAAATTTTTTATAAAATAATAAAATATAAATTACTATGAATTAGAATAGAAATAATTTATAAGGACATTAGTTTAAAATAAGATATTTTATATGTATGAACTTTGGTGAAGCCCGAAAAAATTTGATATAAAAAATGATTCTTAGATGAAATATATTTATTATAATAAAAAACTTTATTTATAAATAAAAAATCATTTCTTAAAAAAGCCTGCCATTTTTGCAAACAGCAGGCTTTTATTTATTAAATATTTTCTTCTATTAGGATACTAAATCTTTCACAGCATCACGTCCGGCATTTAATGCCTTTTCGTTAGATGGTAAAAATTCTTTCTTGCGTTCTCCGAATACTTTCAAGAATGCCTGCTGAACACTGTCAAATGATACTATGTTATGAAGTGTAAGCAAAGCACCAAGCATTACCATATTCGCGGATTTTGGATTACCTATATCGCCTGCAATTTTATTTGCTTCAACATAAGCTACTTTTATATCATTTCTTGAAGCTTTCTTTTCTATTAAAGATGAATTGATTAATAGTATGCCATTAGGCAAAACATCTTTTTCAAATTTAGTAAGAGAAGGAAGATTCATAATAACAGCAGCAGTAGCATCATGTGATATAATAGGGGAGCCTACAAGTTCATCGCTTACAACAACGGAACAGTTAGCAGTACCGCCTCTCATTTCAGGTCCATAAGAAGGACACCAAGTAACATGTTTATCTTCTATCATACCAGCATAAGCAATCATCTGTCCCATAGACATAACACCTTGACCGCCGAAACCAGCAAAAATTATTCTATCTGTACTCATATTTCCTCCTTAAATTAACCGTCATTTCTAAAATTGCCAAGAGGATAATGAGGAATCATATATTCTCTTATCCATTTATGTGATTCTGTTGGAGATATACCCCAGTTAGTAGTACAGCTTGTAAGCATTTCTACTATAGAAAAGCCTTTTCTTGCTATTTGATTTTCAAAAGCTTTTTTTACAGCCACTTTAGCTTTTCTTATATTAGCAGGACTATCTAAAGCAACTCTCTCAACAAAAGTAGCTCCTTCCAAAGTAGCAAGCATTTCGCATACTCTTATAGGTTTACCAGCTCTATGGAAATCTCTTCCAGCTTGAGTTGTAGTTGTTTTTTGTCCTTCCAAAGTAGTAGGTGCCATTTGTCCGCCTGTCATACCATAAATAGCATTATTCAAGAAAATAACAGTGATATTTTCTCCGCGTGCTGCAGCATGTACTATTTCAGCAGTACCAATAGCAGCTAAATCTCCATCGCCTTGAAGTGTAAATACAACAGTATCCGGAACAGCTCTTTTTACTCCAGTAGCAAGTGCAGGTGCTCTGCCATGTGCTGCCTGCTGCATATCGCAATTAAAATATTTATAAGCAAGTACAGAACAACCTACGGAAGCTATTCCTACAGTTCTGTCAAGTACATTAAGTTCTTCCAAACATTCAGCTATTATTCTTTGTGATGTTCCATGCATACAGCCAGGACAATAATGTGTCCTATCATTAGTTAATCCTTTTGACTTTTCAAATACTATCATATAATACCTCCAGCAAAACCTCTAACATTATCTATTATTTCATGAGAAGTAGGAACTAATCCTCCAGCTTTACCATAGAATTTAACAGGAACCTTACATTCACATGCCAATTTTATATCATCTACCATCTGTCCCATACTCATTTCTATACTTACATACATTTTGCAATTAGGATTATCGAATGCTTTTACTGGGAAAGGCCATAATGTTTGAGGACGAATCATACCTACCTTTTTGCCTTCTTCTCTAAGTTTATCAACTACTCCTCTTACTACTCTTGACATAGTGCCATAAGATACAAATAAAAGTTCTGCATCATCTGCTTTATATTTTTCAGCTCTGGCTTCTTTCTCTTTTATTTCTGCATATTTTTCTTGAAGATGTATATTATGTTTGTATAATAATTCAGGCTCTAAATAAAGAGAGTTTACTATATTTTTTTCTCTTTTTCCTCTAGTTCCATTAGTAGCCCAAGTTTTCTCTTTTAATTCATATTTAGGTTTATATATTATTTCTACAGGCTCCATCATTTGACCGATAAAACCGTCAGCAGCAACATAAACAGGAGTTCTATAATGATCAGCTAAATCGAAAGCTTCCATTATCATATCAGCTGCTTCTTGTAAATTGGAAGGAGCTAATATAGGACAATTATAATCTCCGTCGCCTCCGCCTCTAGTCATCATATTATAATCACTTTGAGCAGGCTGTATACTTCCAAGTCCTGGACCGCCTCTCATAACATTAAGTATAACAGCAGGTACTTCAGCACCGGCAAGATATGATATACCTTCCTGTTTCAATGCTATTCCAGGTGAAGAAGAAGAAGTCATAGCTCTAACTCCAGCACCGCCGGCACCATAAACCATATTAATAGCAGCTATTTCGCTTTCTGCTTGAACAAAAGCTCCGCCGGATTCATACATAGCTTTAGACATAAATTCCGGTATTTCATTTTGCGGTGTTATAGGGTAACCAAAAAAACATTTGCATCCAGCAGCAATGGCAGCAGTAGCCATAGCTTCGTTTCCTTTCATTAATGTTCTAGCCATTATTTATCCTCCTCTTTATCCAGTCTTTCTACTTTTATACATATATCAGGACACATCATAGCACAATTAGCACAGCCCACGCATTTTTCCATATCAGTAACTGCAGCAGGATAATATCCCCAAGAATTCATATTTTCTTTATCTAAGTATAATATCTTAGTAGGGCAAACAGATATACAATTAGAGCAGCCTTTGCATTGCTCACTATCAATAGTAACTCTACCTTTAGCCATATTTCCTCCTCTATATTTATTGATTTTTTTAGTATATTAAAAATATATACCAATATAATAATATTATATTTAAAAAAAACGCTTTGTCAAAATTTAGACAAATTAAATTATATTTTTAATATATAAAGTGAAAATACAAAAACTTCAATGAATAATACTAACTATTATATATAGTAATAACTATCTAAATTATTAATTAAAGTAATTTTTTTTGTTCTTTAATTACAAAATTTATCTTACATATAGTAATTATTGTAATTTTTATATATAATAAAAAATGATTAATAATTTTATGAGAGACTATAATATGAATAATGATGATAAAAAGAATATTGAAAGATTATTTGATTTAGGACATGAGGCTTTTGTAAATAAAGATTATGAAAAGGCTATTGAGTATTTAGATGAAATTATAAATATTTACAATAAAGATATTATAGCATACTCTGACAGTGAATTTATTATATATAGCGATTCATCGTATGATAATGAAGATGAGGAAGAAGGAATAAATGTTAATGATGAGGATATAAACAGCACTCATAATACTTTAGTAGATGCTTACTATAATAGAGCTATATCAAAATATAATATGAGAAATTATGAAGAAGCCATAAAAGATTTTGATAAAGTTATTGAATTATCTCCAGACAAATCAGATGCATATTACAATAGAGGACATTCAAAATCCTATTTGAGAAGATATGAGGAAGGTATCGAAGATTTTAAAAAGGTATTAGAGTTTAATGAAGATGATTATGAGGCAATGTATTATGTTGGACTTGGATATTTTTATTTATCAAACTATGAGGAAGCTATAAAGCATTTTGACTTGTCTTTATCTTTGTTGGAAAAATCTGGGGAAGCAGAAATTGATGATATATATTATTATAGAGGACATTCAAAGTGTTATTTAAAAATGTATGAGGAAGCTTTATCTGATTTCAATAAACTTATAGAGCTTAGAGAAGATGATAATGAGGCATATTATTCTAAAGGGTTAAGCGAGTTTTATTTAGGCTTATATGAAGAAGCTGTAAAAGATTTTGATACTTCCATAAAATTAGACTCTACTTTTTCAAATGCATACTATTTTAGAGGGCTTGCAAAAAATAATTTGGAATTGTATCAGGAAGCTATGAATGATTATAAGAAGGCTTTAGAATTAGGTACTGAAAACACAGTAAATATTTATAATGATATGGGGCTTCTTGAATACAAGCTAGGAAATTATAAAGATTCAATAAAATATTATACAAATATAATAGAAATAGATGAAAATATATTTTATGCCTACTATAATAGAGCATTAGCTGAAGAAGCATTGGATTTGTATGAAGATGCTATCAAAGATTATAGTAAAACTATAGAATTAAATCCGAATGATGTTTATTCATATAATAATAGAGGGCTTATAAAGAATGAGCTTAAAATGTATGATGAGGCATTAGATGATTATAACAAAGCTATAGAGTTAGAAAAAAATGATGCTTATTTATACAATAACAGAGCCTTGCTTAAAGGGAAAATGCAATTATATAGAGAGGCTTTAGAAGATTTTGATAAGGCTATAGAATTGCATAACTGCGACAGTGAGTTTTATTATTTCAGAGGTCTTACTAATTTCTACTTGAATGAATATGATGAAGCTATTGAGTATTTCTCTAAAGCAATAGAATTAGATGAGTATTACATTAATGCTTACAATGAAAGAGGTCTTACTTATTATAGAATAAATGATTATGATTTGGCTCTTAGAGATTTTAATAAAGTAATAGAAATTGATGATGAAAATATATATGCTTATTATAATTCTGCTTTATGTTATGAGGCAATAGAAGATTATGAAAAGGCTGTTAAATATTATACTAAAGTTATAGATATTGATAATCAGCATGTAGAATCTTATTATAACAGGGCATTATCAGAAATGGAGCTTGATTTATATAATGAAGCTATAGAAGATTTTAATAAAGTAATAGAGCTTGATAATGATAGTGTTGATGCTTATTTTAATATAGCTATATGTTATGATTCATTGAATAATCTTGAAGAATCTATTAAATATTATGATAAAGTTATTGAAAAGGAGCCTTCATCTATTGAGGCATATTATAATAGAGGTTTGAGTAAAGTTGGTATTCACCTTTATGATGAAGCTTTGGAAGATTATAAAAAAGCGTTAGAAATAGATCCTAATTATTTAACTGCTTATAATGGTATTGGATTTTCTAAGACAAAACAGTCTAATAATGAGTTTAGAAAAGGAAATATTTCTAAGGCTATAGAATTAATATCTGATGCTTTAATTTATTATAATAAAGGTTTGGAATTAAATATAGATGATAGTTTAACAACTGCTTCAGTATATGACAGTATTGGGTATACTGTTACAAAGTTAGCTAATATATATTTATTTACTAATGATAAAGAAAAAGCAATTAAATATTATAATGAAGCTTTATCTTATTTCAATAAGTGTATAGAACTAAATAATAAACATGCATTAGCTCATAATAGTTTAGCTTATATTGATATACAGTTTGACAAGATGAATAATATTTTTGATAAGTTAAATGAACAGGCTTATAAAAATTTTGAAAAAGCTTATAAGTTTGCAAATAAAGAAGATAAGAAGCTTATATTAAAATGTGTTATTTCACTTGCAAAAGAGAATATAAAAACTGCTGTAGAGTTTTGTAATAGAAACAATATAAGTTTTAATTAACGCACGGTAAATAAAATAAAAAATATAAATTAATTTAGAGTTCAAATTTTTCTATATATCAAAACAGATAAACCGTGCGGTGTTTAAATTAAAAAATCTAATCTCCACTTGGGTGGGGCATGCTTTTTTGTTATTGGCTTTAAAGATAATAACAATAAATGATTAAATCGAGCATAAGGATAAAGGGCGGGCAGTCTAAGTAATTCTTTAAAGTTTATTTTAAAACCCACCCTATATCTTTTTTATTTTAATTTGTGAATTGTAGTTTTTATTTCTTTATTGTATAAATAGAAAAATTTAACCCCCACCCAAATTGGTTTTAGGTTTGGTATGTATTTACCGCACGTTTAATGAAGTTTGTAAAATAGGGTAGTGTAAATAAAATGAATTGAAATTATATTATTTGGCGATTTTACCGTGCGTTGTATAAATAAAAAAGGCTTATAAAATGAAAACATCTTATAAGCCCGTATATAAAAATGTGTGTAACTTAATTATTCAGTTTTAAATAAATTAACAGCCTCATCTTTAGCACTATTAACAGCATTAACAACAGAAGTAGAAGATATTGTAGCACCGCTTATAGCAGCTATTTGTGCTTCTTGTGCTTCCTCTGGTTTAATACCCTTAACAACAGATAAAGGAACTATAGAACTCTGTCCTTTAAATTGATCTCTAAAGCTAGGCTCAGTAATTTTAGCACCAAGTCCTGGAGTTTCAGCCTGTTCAGTAACAACTATTGCTGTAATGTTTTCTACAGTAGCATCGAAACCAACAAGTACTTTATTTTCTCCATTGTATCCGCCGGCAGAAGAAAGTATAGCATAACCAACCACAGTACCGTCAGATTTTTTGCCTATATAATATGGATATGAAGAATTTTCAGTTAAAGGTCCTTCTAATTCATCAGCACCATCAATAACAGCTTTAACACCATTTAATACAGTTTTTTCATTGTTTGCAAGAATATCCTTTTCAAAAGAAGAATATACAAATGAAAGTAAAAAGCCTGCAAGCAATGCTGTAAGAGTAACAGAAATAACAGCAGAATAACCAACTTCTTTTTTCATTATTTATTTCCTCCTTCTTTTTGGAGATTAGCTTTATTTATAGCAAGCAGCTCTTTTTTACCGAAAGGCAAAGGACGAGTAAGCATAGCAATTAAAGGCATAAACATATTACCTATAAGTATAGAATACATCATATATTCCGGAGAAGAACCAAAAGTTCTTAATATGGCAAGTACAGCACCTATTAAAAGAGCATATATCCAAGCACCTAAATGACTTGAAGGAGAAGTAACCATATCAGTAGCCATAAAGAAAGCACCTAAACCAAAACCGCCTGCCAATACATGATATATAGGAGAAGCAATTTTTCCAGGCATAGATAACCATAATATAAGAGTTACTAAGAATAAAGATATAAACATTCCTAAAGGTACTCTCCAATCTATAGTTTTAGTAGCAAGTAAGTATATACCTCCTATTAAAAGCAATAGGAAAGAAGTTTCACCTATAGCACCGCCTGTACTTCCTAATAACATTTGAAGATAATAATGAGCTTCAAATTTTATTTGTTCTATTAAAGATGTACTTAAATTAGCATTGTATGTGAATTTCATGAAAGTTAAAGGAGTAGACTGAGTCAAAGCATTCATCATGTCTATAGACTGAGTACCGCCAGTAACAGTATTTACTAAATTATGAAGTCCTGGAGCAAATAAATCTAGGAAAGGAACTCTCACAGGAGCAGGATACATAGTCATTTGAGCAGGGAAAGCAACTTGTAAGAAAGCTCTTCCAACTAAAGCTGGATTGAATATGTTAGAACCTAAACCGCCGAATACTTCTTTAGCAAATACTATAGCTATAACACTTCCGATTACCACCATAGTAACAGTAGCAGATGGAGGCAATGTCATAACAAGAAGCACAGCAGTAACTATAACAGCATAATCAGGGAGTAAAGGTCTTTTTCTTACTTTTTTAACTATTACAGTAGAAAGTATACAAGTAATAATAGCAGTTAAATATAGAACTATAACTTTAGCCCCGAATAATACTATACTATATATAATAGCAGGCAAAAGAGCTATAATAACTCTTAGCATTATTTTATTGGTAGTATCTCCAGCTTTTATATGTGGAGACGATTCTGTATAAAATTTCATAATTATCTCCTTAAATCATCTTCTTAACAAATCTTTACCAAATCTAATCCACTGAGTCAAAGGAATTTTAGAAGGACAAACATAAGAACAGCAGCCGCATTCAAAACAAGTTGCTATATCTAAATCATTCAATTTATCTTTAACTTTAGCTTTAGCAGTATGAGCAATCTCAGTAGGAGATAATCTAAGCGGACATGCATTAGCACATCTTCCGCATTTAATACATGGATATTCTATTTCTTTAGGCATTTTATCTTTATCTAAGAAAAGTAAAGAGTTAGTACCTTTATTAACACATTGCTCTAAATTAGGTACACTTGCTCCCATCATAGGGCCGCCTGCAAGTATAAGTACGTTTTCAGCAGTAATTCCGCCGCATTCCTCAACAACATGTGAAATAGGAGTACCAAGAGGAAGCCAAACATTTTTATGTTCTTTTATAGCATCACCGGAAATGGTAACAAGTCTTTCTATAAGAGGTTTATCTTTAGCAACCGCTTCATATATAGCATAAAGTGTAGCTATATTAACAACTAAAACGCCAACGTCCATAGGTAATTTACTTACAGGAACCACTCTTCCAGTAGTAGCATCTATAAGCATTTTTTCAGCACCTTGAGGATAACGAAGTCTTAAAGGCATAACTTCAACATTATGCTCTTTTCCTATTTTAGTCATTTCTTCAATTGCTTTAGGTTTATTATTTTCTATACCAATAACAGTTCTTTTAACAGAAGGTATAATTTTTCTTAATATTTCAATACCCTTAAATAAATCTTGGGTATATTCTATCATAAGTCTGTAATCGCTGGTGATATAAGGCTCGCATTCAACACCATTAATAACTAATGTATCGCATCCGCCTTTAGCAGCACCATCAACTTTAACATTAGTAGGGAAAGTAGCACCGCCCATACCTACGATTCCAGCCTGCTGTATTTTTTTAGACATTTCTTCAGCAGATAGAGACATATAATTAGAGTGTTCAAAATATGCCAAATTATCAGCATTGCTGTCTGTATTTATAAGTAAAGCATTAGCTCCGCGTCCAAGAGGATTAGCAGCTATTTCAACAGAAGCAACTGTACCAGTTACAGATGAATAAACATTACCAGAAACATAACCGCTAGCTTCTCCAATAAGTTCACCTCTATTAACTTTATCCCCTTTATTTTTTAATATTTTGGCAGGAGCACCAATATGTTGTGCCATAGATATTAAAACGCTTTTAGGCAAGTTAGATAGAGTTGATGAAGCTATATCAGCAGTGTCTTTGCTGTCATTTGGATGCACTCCACCAAAACGAAATTTACCCAACTTCATATTATCAATCCTTCATTTAATCAAATTAATGTAAAACACTATTATTAATTTAATTATTGTTTATTTAATTTATAGAAATCACAGCTACAGATTTTGTATAACCGCTTCCATAGCCGCATACAGCAACTTTACTATTTTTCTTTATAAATCCATCTTCTAAAGCCATAGATAATGCTACACCAGAAGAAGCACTTAAAGAAGGATTAGCATTTTCCATTTTTGAATATACTATATCTTTACTTACTGATAATGTATCAACAAAATTATCATAAGCGGCTTTACTAGAATAGGAAGGTATATAAAAATTAGGCTCTATATGATTGGAAGATAATACTTCTTTTACATATAAAGCTGCTTTTTTAGCTTCTTCCTCAAAAATATTACTATTTTTTATAGAGATAAAATGTTCTTTATTTAATACACCTTCTTTTGTATAAGGTTTAGCAGTTCCGCCCATAGGTATATAACAATTTTCTAAAGCACTTCCATCAGTTACAGAATCTATAAAATCAATTTGAATATCTGATTGTTCATTAGTAACAAGTGCGGCAACACTAGCATCATCAAATCTATTTTCATCATCACATATATAGAAAGATTCAGTTGCTACTACTAAAATGTTTTTGTATCTATTACTTTTAACAAAAGCATAAGCTAATCTCAAAGCGGATAAAAATCCAGTGAAATCACTTTCTATATCAAAACAAAAAGCATTGCTGGCTTTAATTTTTCCTGCTAATATACAAGCAGTAGAAGGATAAACATAATCTTTAGTAACAGTGGCACAAATTATAGCATCTATTTTATCTGGTGATATATCTTTTAATACTTCATTGATAGAAAGCATAGCCAAATCTGAAGCTGCCATATTAGTTTTTTGATTTTTATAAGTGCCTTTACAAGATTTTATGTATACCATTATAGAATTCCTTTATAAAAATTGAATGTTTTTATTTATCTAATTTTGATATAAATTAAAATATTCTTCTCTTAGCTCCAGAGTCAAAGAGTTCTTTAGCTATTTTTTCATTAACTTTATTGTCCAAGAACTTATACATATTAAGCACAGCATTTTTTACACCAACACCGCTAGTTTTTCCATGACCTACAAATGCTCCCCCATTTAAACCTAATAGTATAGCAGAACCATAAGAATCAGAGCTTAATTGAGATTTTAAGCTGTTAAATACAGGTTTCATCATAAGACCGCCCATAACGCTAACAGGATTCTTTTTTACCTCTGTTTTGAGCATATTAACTACTAAAGAAGCTGTACCTTCTATAGTTTTTAATACTATATTTCCATCGAATCCGTCTGCTACAACTACATCAGCCACATCAGATTTTAGCATATCATTAGGCTCAACATTACCTATGAAGTTAATCTTTTTCATTTTTTGAAGGCGTTCAAAGACTTTTTTGGTATCAGCATTACCTTTGGAATCTTCTTCACCTATATTAAGGAGTCCAACTCTAGGATTTTCTATTTTTAAATATCTTTTGGCGAATACTCTGCCCATAACAGCGAATTGTGCCATATAATCTGGCGTACAATCCACATTAGCTCCCATATCCAACATACAGAATTCTCCGCCTAATTTAGGAAGTGTGGATATAAGAGGAGGACGCATAACACCTTTTAAACGTCCTATTTCAGTAAGTGCTGCTGCCAGAGTAGCACCTGTATTACCTGGAGAAAAGAAACCATCTGCTTCTTTATCTTTAACCAAACGAGCAGCCAATAAAACAGAAGCATTTTTCTTATGTTTTATTGCATTAGCAGGACTTTCGTCCATACTAATAATCTCATCAGTATGTCTAATATCTACACGATTATGATCATATTTCTTTTTAGATAGGGCTTGACTTATACTTTTTTCATTACCTACCAAAATTAAATTAATTTTATCGTTTTCTGGTAATGCACTAATGGCACCTGATACCAATTCTTCGAGAGGCTTCTCTCCACTGGCTACATCAATGGCTAAAATCATAGTACTTCCTAATTAATTAATTTTTTTTATTATCATCCTGCATTTTGTGTTTTTGGAGCTTTTACTACTCTGTCTTTATAGAAACCACATTCAGGACAAATTCTATGTGGCATTCTTTCTGCTCCGCATTGTGGGCAAATTGATAAAGAACCTAAGAATCTTTTATCATTAGCTGCTTGTCTTGATCTTTTTTTTGCTTTCGATTTTCTATGCTTTGGTACTGCCATTTTATATCTCCTTAAAAAATATTTATTATAGACTTTTATCAAAACTAGATAACTGTCACTATTTTACAATATAAAATATTAAATATAATACTATGAAGTATCAATTTTGTCAAGTAAAATTAACATAACATTAATTTTCTTATCTCATAAATCCGCCTATGTTATTTTTTATAACATTTCTATTGCTTATTATTATAGAGCTTTTTTCTATTATTTCATCGCTAAAATTGATTTGGTACGTTTTAGATGTATCTTTATTGAGAAGTATTTCATAGGAATCCATAACTTGTACAAAGTCTATGCTATCTGTTTTGCCATCATTATCCATAACATACTTAAGTAATAATGCTAATTTTCTGCCCAAATAGTAATAGTTACAATCAAGCGAGAATAGTATATCCGAATTTAGAGCATTTTCTATATCTGTATTGATTATTGGTATTGAGTATTTATCACATAAGTAGTCTATATTATAAATATTATCATCTATGTAATTTTCTTTGGCTATGAACAAATAATCTATTTTCGCAGAAGTGATAACTTTTTCTATATCATTAATAGTATATGTCTCATTTACTAACATAGGATAGTAGGATATATTTTCACTGTTACAGTATCTTTGTAAATCTTCTGATATATGACTTGATATTCTTGATTCCCCTGTATGTAAATATCCTAAAGACTTTATTTCTTTATCTGATATTATTTTTAAATATTCAGTTATATCCAAATCTACATATACTCCTGTAATATTGTTATTTTGTATCTTATTTTTTTCTATAGATGATAAGGATATATGATTGAAAGAGCCTGCAAATACTATAGACTGTGGTACTATTATATTCATTGATAATAAAGTGGCATTTTCTCCAAGAACTATAGCTATTGTGGAATTATCATCTCTTACATTATTAGCTATTTGTATTATTGAAGAATCGTCACCATTAGAAGTATAGAAGTTTATTTTTACATTTAATTTATCTAATGATATTTGATCAAGCAAGCCTTTTTCTAATGAATTAAATTTTTTATCATTTTCTTCTTTTATTAAACTAACTATAAAGGTTTTATTTGAAGACTCTTCATCACTACAGGATATAACTAATAATAACAGCGATAATAATAAATATTTAATGGGGTTCATAAAAATCACCTAATTATATATTTTTGCTATGTGCAAAGAAATATATATTATGTCCTATAGCTCTCATCTTTTCTTCATATAAAGTAACGCCATAGCCTTCCAATTTATGAACATAATCACTATCTAAAATATTTTTAAAATTATCTGCTTCTTTATAAATAGGGTTCATTATTTCCAATGCATAAGTATCATCATCAGTAACAGAATAGAACACTCCAGCATCTTTAAGCAGAGGATACATTTTATTTAAAAAGTCTTTTGTAAATATTCTTCTATGGGCATGTTTTTTCTTTGGCCAAGGGTCTGGGAAGTTTAAATATATTTTATCAAAATAATATTTTTCATTTAAATATTCATCTATTACATTATTAGCTTCACCAAATATAATAGTAAGATTTTTTATATTTCTTTTATATGCTTTTGATACAGCTTTTTTTGCAGCTTTATATGAATACTCTATTCCTATGAAATATTTATCTTTATTATTCATAGCAAGTTCTACTATAAACTTTCCGTTTCCGCATCCTATTTCTAATTCTCTTATATTATATTCAGATAATCTTTTTGATAATTCGTCTTTTATTATTGTTTTATCTTCTGTATTAAATTCATCTAATAGATATTCTTTTAATATTTCGTCGCTAAGATTTATACTTCTCAATATTTATTCTCCTAGTATTTTGTTTGAATGATATATTACTTAGTATTTATGTCAATACATCATAGATATTTTTTAACGCACGGTGAAAGAAATTCTAAATATAATTAAAATTGTATTTATATTTACTTATATATTTTAATTAAGTTATTCGTGCGGTATGCAGATAACAAATTTAAACATATCTTGGGTGGGTGTTAAAAAATCTGTTTAAAATATTTAGGAAAAATAAAATAAAAAAGTTGTATTTGAGTATTAAAGAAAGAGGGTGGGCAGCTAAAATAAAATTTAAAAACTTATTTAGAAATCCCGCCCTTTATTCTCTATGGTGTATTTTTGAAATTTTTATTTGCATTATCTTTATTGCTTAATTAGAAATGTTAACGCCCACCCAAGTGCTGTTTAAATTTAGAATTTAAATTAACGCACGGTTAATGCATTTTATTATTTAATAAATTTGTATTGATGATTAGTTTAATAATAAAATTTTGTCCACCGTGCGTTGTAATCGCTAATATTTTTAATTAAAATACTGCTTTCATAGCAATATAATATCTTCCATCTGTTGAACCTTGGAAACCAAAGTAGAAAGGATCAAATTTTATATAAGCACTATACTCTAAACAGAATAAATCTTTACTCATATCAAAATTATTTTTATTGTCATCATCATAATCAACAGGTATATAGAATAATGGTCTTATAGCAATGTTTAGCATTTTCCATTCAAGACCTAATTCAAATCTTAAATAATGAGCATCATTATCTCTCCAAGTATATTCACCCAATAAATTAAGCCATAATTGTTTATCAAGGAAAGGAATTTTACCCATACCAGATAATTGTACTAAATGATGAGTTCTATCATCATCATATCTATCATTATCATCATAATAGTTTTGGAATTTAGATGGTGATAAAGAAGTTTTGTTATTGTATTGATATAGAATTTGAGCTCTAAAATAATCTCCATTTATTTTGAAATTAACACCTAAAGGTTTTGAATCTTTAGAAAAACCTTGAGAGTAAGTTAATTCATAATAATAACCAATGAATCCTGCTCTGAAACCCATTTCATTATCAACTCTAGGCAAATACCAATGAGGTGCGAAACTTGAAGCTTCACTGTCTATCACAGAAGGAAGAAGCATAAATGTATTTCCGTTTATATCATTTACAGCCTTCATTCTGAAAGATAATAATATCCTAGTTAATGTAACAGTTTCTATACCGGCATCATATAAACCTATACTTCCAGTTGCATTGTCTTTGTCAAATACGTCGAATTTGGAAGTCATAGTAACAAATGGGGTAGCGGAGAACATCCAATCGAAATGGAAACTTTTACCTAAAGATAGATACATATTAGGCATACTGAAATGACCGTTTTTTAAATCCACACCGATTAATGTATTCATATGAAGTTCTATTGTAGAAAGTTCATATAAAAGTCTTGAAGAATAAGAAGTTTGTAAAGGAGCTTCTCTCTTATGACTTTCATGTATGAAGTCAAAAGGCATGTAACTTTCAGTAGGTCTTATAGGTTCTATTCCAATATATGGCCACACATCAACTATTCCTTTTAATAGTCTTTGTTCCTTCTCTGTATATGGTGATTGTGCATATACAGCCTGCAAGCTTATAATTAAGCTTAATATAATTAGTGTTAAAATATTTTTCATATAATTGTTTTTAATTGTTTTATTTATATGTTATAATTCTATCATATAAATAAAAAATTGACAATTGAATTTATATGTGATATAATTTTTAATAGTCTTTTGGGGGAGTAAAAAATTGAAAGAATTTAATATTTTAGAAGAAAAAATCAAAGATTTTTTAGATGAATATCAGGTTATATCCTACGATAATAAGGAATTATTACAAACTATAGAGCAATTAAAGGGTGAAAAAGAACAATTAATCAATACCCTAAATCAAATTAAAGACAGTTATAATGCTCTAAAAGAAGAAAAAACTATTTTAGAAGCTGATAAAAGAAATGCTAATGATATCTATAACACTATAAAAGAAGAAAAAGATACTCTTATAAAGCAATTAGAAGCTACTAGAATAGAAAGAGATAATTTAAAATCTAATTTTGAAAATATAGAAAAAGATTCTGTAAGCCTTTTAGAAGAAAACGATCATACAAAAAAAGAATTAGAAAAAGCTCATAGAACTATAGAAGCATTAAAAAAAGAAAATGAAGATTTACAAGAAAAATTGAGCATTCTTATAGAAAAAATAGACAGCGTAAGAAAAGGAAATTTTGATTCAAAAAAATCTTATCATGCGGCACAATCAGCACCAGTAACTAATAATCAAGAACCTTCTCAAGCTGAGGAAGTTGAATCAATAAAAGAGGATATAAAAGAAGTAAAAGAAGAAGTTAAACATATTGAAGAAGAAGTTACTAAAGTTGAAGCAGAAATACAAGACGAAGAAGATCCTTTCAGCACTCAAGATGATACATTTGGTTCAGAATATGAAGAATATAAAAATGCAGAAGAAACTAATAAAATAGAAGTAAATGAAGTTCAAAACACTAATGAAAGTCATGAAACTAAAGAAGCTGCTGAAGTTTCTGAACCTCAAGAAATAAAATCAGCTTCAAATGTAAAAGTTACTGAAGATGAAGACCCATTCTCTAATGCTTCAGATGCAAGCTGGGACGAAGATATAAAAACAGAAGAAGTTAAAGCTCCAGCTGTAGAAGAAGAAGTTAAAGAAAATAACAGTAATGAAAATAAAGAAGATAATTATGAATTTGATATAAACGAAGACGATCAATATATGTTCGGCGATGATGATGAGGAAGAATTCTTCTTTGATAATGAATCAAAATAATTGACTGCAGGTTAATGAAATGGATAATAATACTTTAGAGGTAACTATATACGGCAGAACTCTCAGCATAAAATCCAGCGAGGAAAATGCTGAGTATTTGAAAGAAGTTGCAGATTTTGTTGATGAAAGTATGAATGATATTGCAGAACATTATGGTCCGAACTATCCTAGAGACACTATAGCTATACTTGCCTGTCTTAATATAGCAGACTTATTGAAAAGAGAAATCGCTAACAGTAAGGCAGGTAAGGATACTTTATTAGCTTTAAAAGAAAGTATAGCTTCAAGATCAAATAAATTAATTAAACTTATGGACGAAAGAAAAGAAACTATTAAAGAGACTCAAGAATAATTATTAAATATATTAAAATAAATTATTTTTTGTTCAAATAATAGTATTCTTTTTACTTTTGTCAAAACCTCAATACACAAAAATAAATATTCTTTTTCTATTATTCTTGTAAAATATGTTTTAAAATAATAAAAAAATTATAATTAAGAAAATTTTTATTATACAAGTGAATCATCATTTCAAAAATATTGATTTAATAAATATAGACTAAAATCTTTTTTTAATATATTATATAGCATCTTATATACTTAAAAAATTATGGATTGAAGATTATGAATACAAACGCAGAAGAATACAAAATTTCATTTGTTACTATATTAGTAATTTGTTCTTATATCGCTTGTCAAATGATATCAAATATAGCAAGTGTAAAGATAGCTAATGTTTTAAGTTTAGCAGTAGATGGAGGAACATTTTTATATCCTTTAGCATTTACAATTAGAGATATGGCCCATAAAACTATAGGTAAAAAAAATACTCAAAAACTTATAATAGTATCAGCCATTATAAATATTTTTTCTCCTATTTATTTTTATATAATTTCTCAAATACCAGCAGATGCAAGTTGGGAATTCAATGAAGCTTTTCAATTAACATTAAGTCCGGTACTTAGAATAGCATTAGCTTCTATAATAGGTTCAACTTTATCAGAATTAGTAGACACAGAAATATATCATTTATTCGTTACTAAAATTACTAAAAAACATCAATGGTTAAGAGTATTAGTGAGCAATGCTTTTAGTATTCCAGTTGATAATTTAGTTTTTGTTGCTGTAGCATTCTGGGGTGCTTTGCCATTCGATGCTTTAGTTGGAATATTTATATTTAATTTTATAGTAAAATATGCAGTTACAGTTATAAGTGTTCCTATGATATATTTAGTTAAAGAAAAAAATTAAAAAATTTGACATATAATTGTTTAATTGTTATATTTTTGCAACTTAATTTACAAAAATTATATATAGGAAATAGAGAGAAAAATAATATGAAAGCTATTATAAAATATTTATCATCATATTTGCCGGAAAATATTGTTACTAATTATGATTTAGAAAAGACTTTAGATACAAACAATGATTGGATAGTTACAAGAACAGGAATAGAAGAAAGAAGAATAGCAAATGATAATGAAAGTTCAGGCGATATGGCAATCAAAGCAGTAGAAAATTTGAAAAATAAAGGTGCAGTAGTAGAGGACTGTGATGCAGTAATAGTTGCTACTTCTACAAAATCATATACATTTCCTTCAACAGCAGGACTTGTTCAAAAGGCTTTTAATATAAAAAATTCTTGCCTTGCTTTTGATATATCAGCCGCTTGTTCAGGATATATATATGCTTTGAATACAGCTTCTTCATTAATAGAGAGCGGAGAATGCAAAAAAGTATTGATTATAGCAGCTGAAAAATGTTCAGATATACTTAATTGGGAAGATAGAACTACAGCTATATTATTCGGCGATGGTGTAAGCAGTGCATTATTAGAAGCATCAGACGAGGATAAAGGAATCATATCAACAGATATAGGTGCTGAAGCTAATGAGGAAATACTTATAGTAAAGGGTGGTGGAAGTGTTTCTCCTATAACAGAGGAAAATGTTGAAGATAAAACCAATACTATAAAAATGGCAGGAACTGAAGTATTTAAAAAAGCAGTTACAACTTTTGATAATACAATCAGAAAAACTGTAAAAGATGCTGGTTTGGAATTAAGTGATTTATCTCTTATAATTACCCATCAGGCAAATACAAGAATAATGAATGCCGTTGCTAAAAATTTAGGTTTATCAGATGATAAGTTCTATATAAATATACAAAAATACGGCAATACTTCTGCAGCAAGTGTAGGAATAGCATTTACAGAAGCTTTTGATTCTCATGTTATAAAAGAAGGCGATTATGTACTTCTAACAGCATTTGGTGCGGGTTTAACTTGGGGTTCTACTTTAATAAAATTTTAATAATTACAAGGTTTATACGATATGACATTATATAAATATTTATCTTCAGGTTTTGGAAAGGCAGAGGATTTGAACTGTGCTGAAAAAATGCTTTATGGAGCAAATAAGGTATATAATTTAGGGATCAATAAAGATGATTTAAAATTAGCAGCAGGTTTCGGAGGCGGTATGGCTATGGGTATTACTTGCGGTGTATTGACTGGAGGCATAATGGCTCTTTCTAAAGCTTTTATAGCTGAGAGAGGTCATGAAGGTATGCTTTTGAAAGAAATTGAGGCAGAATATCTATCAAGATTTGAAAAAAGAACAGGCTCATTAAATTGCGGCTGTTTGGTAGAGAAATACAGAGATCCGGAAAATGGATGCGATTATTTAATATTTGAGGCAGCAAAAATATTTGATGATTTAATGGAAGAATATAAAACTTATAGAAAAATATAATAAAAGTTTTTATATAAAAAAGTGAGGACTTAAAAATCCTCACTTTTTATTTTTTAATTCGGTATTATAAAATATCACATATAGATTTTATAATATTAACTTTTTTTCTTTCTCTTTCGCTTAAAGGAGCATATTTAGATTTATACATTATATCATTTGCAAGTACTATAAATTGTTCTTTAAGCATCTCAGCGGCTTCCTTAGGCGTTTTACCGCTTCCTTTTATAGCTAAATCATCATTACCTATAACATAATGATCTTCAGCAATTTTCATTATATAACCTCTTAAAGATTTTTTGAAATGAAAATCATCTACATCGCTAAAATTTAATTCAACTTTTTGTTTCTGTGCCATTATATACCTGCCTTTTTTGCATAATCTTCATTGGTTAGACTAAATGTTTTTTGGGTAAATATAATCTCATTGGTATTGAATGCATAAGGAGCTTTACCTTTTAATCTAGCTACACCATTTGATATAGCCTGATCAATAACTACATACAATTCTTCAGCATGTTTTTTTTGATACTTCATAACATCAGCAATAACTATCTCATAAGCAGTTTGTCTGGTAGGAGCACCAGTATCGCCTATGATATGATAAGAAGCACCATCTAAAGTATCTATCCACAAATAATCGCCTGTAATATCATAAATCTCAAAATTTATACTAACCTTTTGAGCCCAAAAAGACATAGCAGAACTTGCATACATTACGCCATCAACTTTATCAGTAAGAAGCGATAAAGTTTCTTCGCTTAGTCTATTAGTTGCAAGTGTACCAGTAGCAGCAACATAATCAGCACCTAATATTGAATGATTAGGCAGTTTTGCAAATTCTTCATTTCCTAATGCTTCTTGCAAGGTTATTAGTCTAACCATTTCATTTTGAGAATTAAAATTACTAATAAAACTGTTTAATACAAAATCAGTGTATATTTCTGTATTTAAATATTTTAATTTGTCAGTATATTGATTAGTCATATTTTTAGGAAATGTAAAAGAGGCTATAGCAATGGTTCTATTTTTTTCTATGATATCATCTACTCTTACATAGGAATATCTTGAGGCACAAGATATCATAATAAATAAAGCCATTATTATAAATATAAATAATTTAATAGTCGTTTTACTCACAATAATATATCCTAATCTTATTATTCTGTTTTTTCTTCTTGAGTTTTTTTAGGTTCTTCAACAGCTTCAGGTTTTTTATTTTCCCTGTATTCTACAACTTGTTTTATAGTTGATCTTACAGCATAGTCTTTATCAGTAGAAGCAAGTAAATTCAAAGACCTATCAACTCTGGCATCATCATAGTCTTTTAAAGCCTCAACAGCTGCCATTCTTACCCATTTATTTTTACTTGATAAACTGTCAAGTATAGAGTTTAAAAGAGCTTTTGCCCTCATAGTTCCTGCTACTTTCAAACCTTCTATTTGAACTTGCAAATCTGTATCGGATATTGCTCTTTTCACTCTGTCAATAGCTTCCGGATTATTAGCTTCCAATTTTCCAAGCCCTAAAACAGCTAAACAGCGTACATTAAAGTCAGGGTCTTCAACACTGGCACGAAGAAAATCACTATAGGCTATATCAGCTTCTATCTTTCCTAAAAGCCATACAGCTTCGGCACGAACTTCTCTCCCTCCGTTTTGTGCTGCATTTAGAACTTCTAATATTACTTCTTCATTATTTGGATCTTTTTCTAATTTCTTTTCTGCTTTATGCACATCTTCAAGTCTGCGTAAAGTAACATCTTTTTCAGAACAAGATAATAAAAGCATAGAAAATGCAGTAAATATAAAAGCTATTATATTTTTTTTCATATCAATATTATAACCATTTACTCTTTAATTTATTAATTTCTTCTTTTGCCTTTTCAGTATTTTCTATAGATCCTTGAGCAAAAGTATCTTTTCCGCCGCCGCGTCCGCCGCTTACTGCTATAATATCTTTTATGATGTTATTAGCAGATAATTTCTTTTCTTTCAAGGCATTTCCTGTTATCTGTACAAGTATAGAGTTTGCAGAATCAGTTTTACTTATCATTATAGCAATACTGTCTTTTACTCTTTCTTTTATAGTATCAGCGTATAGTCTTACTTCTTTTATATCCTCATTAAACTCTAAATTATAGAATCTAATTCCATTTAAATCTTCAAACTTATCTATAAATGAATTTGCTGAAGCTCCTGAAGTTTTTAATTGTTTAATTTCTTTTTGCAATTTTTTTACTTCATTCTGTAAGTTTTCAGCTTTTACAGTAAGTTCATCTATTTTATTGGCATTTAATATACTGCTTAGATTCTTAACTTTATTGAATAATACAGTAGCTTCTTTAGCAGCTTTTAAGCCAGTAATAGCCTCTATACGTCTTACACCGCTAGCAACAGAACCTTCGCTTACTATATGGAAATAACCAACTTCAGATGTATTTGTCAAATGGCTGCCTCCGCAAAGTTCCACAGAAAAACCATTTCCTATATCAAGTATTCTTACAGTATCAGGATATTTCTCTCCGAATAATGCTTTAGCTCCAGCTGCAATAGCTTCTTCTTTAGGCATATATTTTATTACAGCAGGCATTGATTTGAATACTACCTCATTAACTTGATTTTCTACATTAATCAAAGTTTCTTCAGGAATTGAATCTGGGTGAGTGAAGTCAAATCTTAAATAATCTTCGCATACAAAACTACCAGCCTGATTAACATGGCTTCCTAATGTAAGTTCTAAAACTCTTTGAAGTATATGTGTAGCAGTATGATTTTTTCTTATAGCATTTCTTCTGTCAGCATTAACGAATAATGTTACTTCTTCGCCTGCATTGAATGAATGATTATTATTTTCTAATATATGTATAATAGTACTCTCTTTCTTTTGAGTATCTATTACTTTTATAGTTTCTTTTGAGCTTGTTTCTAAATGTCCATTGTCTCCAACTTGTCCGCCCATTTCACCATAGAAAGGAGATACATCTGTTACTATAACAGTATTTTCTTTATATACAGCAACTATTTTTGCTTTTACTCCATTAACTAAATTGTCTCTTTCTTCGCCTACATATTTAGTTTCATAATTTTCAACATAACCGAATTTAGATTTTTTATCTTCTCCAGTTCCTCTGCTTCTTTTTTTCTGTTCTTCCATAGCTTCTTCAAAACCAGCTTTATCAACTGTAAATCCATGATCAGCTGCTTCTTCTTCTGTAATATCAAGAGGAAGTCCGTAAGTATCGAATAACATGAATGCATCTTTTCCTGATATAACTTTACTTTCTTTATTTTCTTCCATTACACTGTAAAGTTTATTCATACCAGCAGATATTGTGCTTATGAATTTGTTTTCTTCATCTTTTAATATTCTTTTTATATTTTCTTCTTCTTTTGGTAAATAATCATATATATCTTTATAAACATTTATTACTGCACCAGTAAGCTCATTTAAGAAAGCGCCTTTATGTCCTAAATCATTTGCAGTTTTTAAAGCTCTTCTTAAAAGTCTTCTTAATACATATCCTCTGCCTTCATTAGAAGGTATGCATCCTTCAGCAAGAACGAATACCAATGCTCTTAAATGGTCAGCTATTAAATTGATTTTTGTTTTGTTTTTATCTTCATATTTTACATTTAATTTTTTTATTATAGCATCAACAATAGGCTTCATTACATCAGTTTGATAATTGCTTTCAACACCTTGTATAATGTAGCATAATCTTTCAAGACCCATTCCAGTATCTATACCTACACTTTTTAGAGGTGATAAATTACCTTCAACATCTTGGAAAAATTCATTGAACACCAAATTCCAGAATTCCAAATATCTTTCACAATCACAGCCAACGAAACAATCAGGTTTACCGCAGCCTTTTTCTTCTCCCATATCAATATAAAGCTCACTGCAAGGTCCGCAAGCTCCAGAATCTCCAGCAGGTCCCCAGAAATTATCTTTCTTTCCAAGTCTTACTATTTTCTCTTTTGGTATTCCTATATGCTCGTTCCAAATCTTGAAAGCATCATCATCTTTTTCATAAATAGAAACATATATTCTTTCTATAGGAAGTTTAATTACCTGAGTAGAAAATTCCCAAGCAAATTCAATAGCTTCTTTTTTGAAATAATCTCCCATAAAACAGAAATTACCAAACATTTCAAAGAATGTATGGTGTCTTGCAGTTTTACCTATATTTTCTAAATCTGAAAGTCTGAAACATTTTTGTATGCTTGCAGCTCTTGTATATGGTGCTTTTTTTATTCCGGCATAATATGGCTTGAACTGAAGCATTCCTGCAGTTGTGAATAATAGGCTAGGGTCATCTATAGGTATAAGTGAAGATGATTTTTCTATAAAATGGTTTTTACTTTTAAAAAACTCTTTAAATTTTTCTCTCAATTCTAAATGTGTCATGATAGCTCCTATTTAAGAACATTATATATGAATACTTTATTTTTATTTCAAAATTATATAGTTTATTAATAATATATTAAATTAGTTATGAATGCAAGTACAAATTAAAAAATAGTTAACATAATAATGATTGAAAAATTTATTTATTTTAAAACAAATACAACTATTTATAAAATATATGATTAAAATTATTAAAATGGCAAATAAAAAAGAGGACTGTTGGAAATACCAAGAGCCCTCTATAACATTTTAAATTATAAGCACTATTCTATAATGATAACATAAGTCATTCTAGCACGTTTTATTGTAATAGTGAAAGATTTGTCGTTACCATAAGATTTTACAAAGTTATTATAGTCATCAGTATTTGAAATAGTGATGCCATTAATAGCCTTAATAACGTCTCCAGGTCTAAGTCCTGCTTGATATGCTTGAGAGTTCTGACTCATATTAAGCACAACAACGCCTCTTTCATTGCTTCTTATTTGAAGTCTTTGAGATATTTCTGGTGTAATATTAGAAACATCTAGTCCCATCCAAGAACGTGCAGATCCCTGAGAATTATTCTGTGATTGTCTGCTAGGGACAACATTTTCATCTTCAACTCTAGCTTCTATAGTGATTTTTGTGCTTTTTTCTCTGCCGTTTCTCAAATATTTTACGGTAACTTCTTTACCTACTTTTGTAGTAGCAACTTTATTAAATAAGTCTCCAGATCTAGTCATTTTTTCACCATCAAATTCTATGATGATATCGCCGTCTTGTAATCCGCCTTTAGAAGCAGGTGAATCTGGTATAACTTCACTTACATAAACACCGCTGTTTTGTTTAACATTAAGACCTCTTGATAAATTCTCATCAATGTCTTGTAAGTATATTCCTAAATATCCTCTAGTTACTTTTCCGTTTTCTTTTAATTCAGTCATAACAGAAGTAGCAAGATTTATAGGAGTAGCAAAACCTATACCTATGCTTCCGCCTGAAGTAGAGTATATTAAAGTGTTTATACCTATTACTTGTCCATGTATATTGAATAAAGGACCGCCTGAGTTACCAGGGTTTATAGCAACATCAGTTTGTATATATCTTTGATATTTATTAGCACCAACATCGCTTCTACCTTTAGCACTTACAATACCGAAAGTTACTGTATTATTAAGTCCGTAAGGGTTACCTATAGCAATAGCAAATTCTCCTGGTTCTATAGCGTCACTGTCTCCTAAAGAAACATAAGGAAAAGTTCTGTTATTAGCTTCTATTTTTAATAAAGCTAAATCATAAGCTTCATCATATCCTACTAATTGAGCTGGTAATTCACCATCTTCGCCATAAAGAGTAATCATTATTTTAGTAGCACCTTTAACTACATGGTAATTAGAAAGTACATAACCATCTTCATTAATTATAAAACCGCTTCCTAATGATTTTTGACTTCTTCTTTGTCTAGGCATTTGATCGCCGAAAAAGAATCTAAAGAATTCATCAGCATATCTATCTTCTTCAGTTTGACCAGCTTCTATTTCTGTAGATATATTAACTACAGCAGGCATATTTCTATCAACTACATCTCTTATAGCACTTTCAACTTCTAAAGCACCATCTAATGAACCAGAAAAAGCAGTTTTTTCAGGTGCTGCTTGAGCATGAACTAAAAACTCATCTCTTTTATAATTTTTTTCATATGAAAAAATGAAAAAGGAAATTATAATACCAACTAAGGTAAAAGTAAGCCCAAGGTTTAAAAAGAACATAAATGAACGTTTTTTTTGCTCCATATATATAACCTCCTATTGTATTAATAGTTTATTTTTCTACTAAAACCTATTGATTTTATATATTATATAAAAAATAAAATTGAATATATTATATGAATGTTCTACCTCATTATTTTACAAAATAAGATTATTTGTATAATAAATAATAATTGTTTTTTTGATAATCATAGTGTTTTAGTACATATTATAAACCTACGAAAAAAAAACAAAGTAAAAAAATTATTTATAATTCTTATTTTTATAAAATATTTCAGGTTCCCCTTTAGGTCTAGTATTCCATCTTGGATGTACCCAAAGCCAATTTTCAGGGTATTTAGCTATAATTTCTTCAAGCTTTTTAGTATATCTTTGCGTATTATGTCTTATAGTTTCTTCTTTTGTTTCTTTTTCTTCTATATACATTATTTCTGATATTACAATTTTATGATGTCCGTATCTATCTGGTACACTATAAAGAATTGCTATAGGAGCTCCAGTTTTCATAGCTATCGCAACAGGTCCAGTAGCTGTGGCACAAGGATATCCGAAGAAATCTACAAAAATACCATCTAAATAGTTTTGATCTGATAAGAAGGCAACAGGACTATTTTCATTTAAGGCATAAAATATTTCTCTTAAATTTCCCCATCTAGATATACATTTCATACCTCTTTTTTCTCTCCAAGACTTCATATAAGCATCTAGTTTTGGATTATCAAGAGGTCTTACTATAACACTAGGATGATATCCTTTTATAGCGAAATAGAAAGCTATATATTCCCAGTTTCCTAAGTGACCAGTAACAGCTATTATACCTCTGTTTTTTTTATGCATAGCTTCATCAAACATCTCCTGACCTTCTATTTTGATTCTTTTCAATATTTGCTCATTTGACATTCTTGAAGATTTGATAAACTCGGCAAAAGTCATTATCATAGATTTCATAGAACGCTTTGCTATTCTTTTTCTTTCATGAAAACTTTTTTCAGGAAAAGCTTGTTTTAAATTAATTAATGCTACACGTCTGGCACTAGGTACTAAATAATACATTAAAGTACCTACTAATTTGGCAAATAATACAACAATAATATATGGTGTAATTGCCATTATTTCCATCAATATACGTAATGGAATATATTCAAGCATAATAACTTTTGGGGATTTATAAGCCAAGATTATACCTCTTTAGTTTCTTCTTCTTTATTGTCATTATCATTATTATTATCAATTGGTTCTTCAAATAAATCTTTATCTTCTATAGATTCATCAAATTCATTGCCATTAACTGTTATAGCTTCAGGATTTTCTGCATTGCTAGAACCTTCTTCTGATATACCTTCATTTTCTTCTGAAGATTGTTCATCAGTTTGTCCTTCAGTATTAACTTGACTTTCTTCAGTATTAGCAACTTCTTCTGCTGTTTCTTGTAGTACTGCATCTTGAGAAGAAGTTTGTTCTGTAGTGAGTGTTTCTTCTTCATCTTCGCCTTCTATCAATATTCCAGCTCCAGATAATTCACCTTGTGTGATTAAATAATTGAATCCAGAAATAAAGTAATATGCTTCTGTTAAAGCTTTCATTACATTATAACCTTGTATTCTTTTTTTGCCTTTACCTAGTTCTGAAGAAAAAGTTAATATATCATTAGGGTTTTCTATGATTCTTTCTCTTTCTTCTTTATCTAATAATAATTTATCTAGTTTTTTCTTGAAAGGAGAAATTATTGATACAAAAGTGTTTCTCAAGTTTTTAGCCAAATAAGAACGCTGACCATTTTTATCAGATAACATAGAAACTCTTTGTTCAAAACGCATAGTTTTATCTTCTTCTACTTTAAGAATAGTTCTGCAAAGCTCGCTGTATTCATTTAATCTTGAATGAGTATCTGATAATGATAAGAATATATTATTAAAATCATTTTTATAATCTGTTCTAACTTGATTGTCATAAACTAAATTATATCTTACCTTATTAGATACAAATACAGCTGAATATTCTCTGTCTAAGAAGTCTATTAATACCTTTATTCTGTATATCTTATCTTTTGTAGATACAACAAAGAAAGGATCTGCTTCATAAGCTATATTATTATCTTCTTTTTTGAATGATACGCATTTATTTATTAGTTTGACGCCTATAGATTCAACTTTGCTTAGTTTTTCTTCTTCAGCATCTTTTTTCTTGCCTATATTTTCTTTTGCCTGTTCTATTTTAGTTTCTTGTAATTTTTCTTTTTCTTTTCTTAATTTTGTATAATATCCTAATATATCCTCATCTGAAATATTCAAGAAACGGTTAAAATCATTTATAGTTTCTAATTTCTCTTTACAAGCATATTGAACTAATATTAACAATTTAGGATAATATTTTGAGTATACAAGATCAACAGCTCTTTTGAATGCTGATATTCTTGAGTTTACTATACCTTTACTAATATTATCAACCATAGCATAGGCAAGCATAGCTTTTTCTCCAGCCAATTTTATTCTTGAAGAATAGGCATGAAGAACATATAATGGCTTGAACATAGATTTTAATTCTCTTGTATAACTTTCAGCCATAACATTAGTATTTAATTCTTTGAATGGTCTTAAGAAATCTTTATAAATTTTTTCATCATATTGGTCTTTAATTCTTTCCAAAAGCTCTAAATCATCAAGGTCTTTTGAAAATTGAGCTATGATTTTTTGATGTTTAGTTTTAGCATCTATATCTGTAGCTTCTGTAGGATTTAAAGCATTAAATATTAAGGTGTCCATTTCTAAGAATGCTGATATGATATTTTTATCTATAAAGTTCAAGAATTTAGGGTTAACATTTCCGCCCATAAATGTAATAACTCCAGCACCTACAGCATCAAACCAGAGTTTTAAATTAAATAATAATCCGCTATTTTTTTGCTTAACAGCAACAGCAGTAGAATTGCTATTGTTAGCAGAATTACTATCTGGTTTAGCTCCGCCTGAAGTATTTGCACCTTTTGAACCTTTAGAATCGTTTCCAACTAAAGTGTTTGCATTTCTTCTTGATGAACCGCCAACAACTCCAGTATTAACCTTCTTCTTATCTGTTACAACCTCACCGCCAGCATCTACGAATTTATTGAATAAATCTTTTCTAGCATCTTTGTTTAGTTCATCTAATTTTAGTCTATCTCTAGTGTTATCTATATCACCCATAGAAAATAACTCCCTTAAAAAATGAATTGTTTATTTATTATCTCTATGTATTATGGTAGCACTGCCTTGATTTTCTGCCATAATAGTCATGCTTGATATTTGAACATGGCTTTTTCTAGTTAATGCATATTCTATATTATCGGCTATATCTTCAGCATATAAAGGAATAAATCCCTTATATACATTATCTGCTTTTTCTTTATCCCCTTTAAATCTTACTGTAGAAAACTCTGTATTAACAGCACCAGGCTTAATATTTGTTATTTTTACTGGTTTATCTATTAATTCAACCCTAAGACTGTCTCCGAACATTTCTACAAAAGATTTAGTAGCACAGTATATAGCACCTCCGCTATAAGCTTCATCAGCAGCTGTAGAAGATAAATTTACTATATGTCCATACTTGCTTTTCAAGATATAAGGGAGCAAAAGTCTTGTTAATACTATTAAACCTTCACAATTTACTCTTACCATTTGTAAAGCATCTTCCATACTATTATTATAGTATAAATCTTTGCCTAAAGCTAAACCAGCATTGTTTATTAAAATATCTATATTCTTGTTTTCAATATTATCAATTGCTTTTATTATGTCTTCAGTTTTAGAAAAATCTAATTTTATAACATCTACTTTTACATTATATTCTTTTTCTAATTGAGATTTTAAACTTTCAAGTTTTTCTATTCTTCTAGCAGCCAATATAAGATTAACTCCATTAGAAGCAAGCATTTTAGCAACAGCTTCTCCAATACCTGCACTAGCTCCGGAAACAAATGCTAATCTTCCGCTAATATTTTCTGTATACATTAGTAACTCCTAATACTGTTTTATTATGTAAAAATAAAAATATACTATTTCTAGTATTTATGCAACAATATATTTTTATTATATATTTTGAACACTATATTGCAATAGTATATAAAAAATATTTTTAATTAATTTTATTAAAAAATAAAAAACAACAAAATGAAATTTGACTAAAAAAATGTCCGATTTTTTACCAATAATGAAAATTATGTTTGTGGAAAATAATACTTTTAGTAACAAAAAAGGGGCTATTATGAAAATAGCCCCTCATATTTTACAAAACAAGGAATTATTTATTTACTCATAAGTTCTAACCATTCCGGCAACATCTTGAGCTGTATACTGCATACCAACTTCATTAAGGTATTTAGTTATTAAAGCATCAACTTGTTTTTTTAATCCTTTAGAATATAGCTCCATAACTACAGTACAGTTTTGTTTAGAATCCCATTTAGTTTCTACTACAGAAGCACCTCTTAATCTTCCAGCTACTCTTTCTTGTATAACATATTCATCTATCATACCTTTTTCTGTAGAACTTAATGATTCTATATATGAACCTACTACTTTAGCAACGATTTTGTTTTTAGCATCCAATTCAGCTGCCTGTTTAGAAGCTAATTCTCTTCTAAATTTATCTGTAGGATCTATATCCTCTGAAGGTAATCCCATACCCATAACTCTGAATGTATCATCGTTAATCCAGCCTTCTGGT
Organism: uncultured Brachyspira sp.; assembly: GCF_944390845.1. Taxonomy (GTDB): domain Bacteria; phylum Spirochaetota; class Brachyspiria; order Brachyspirales; family Brachyspiraceae; genus Brachyspira; species Brachyspira pulli. The sequence goes on along the minus strand of NZ_CALXRM010000024.1, from coordinate 13,417 downwards.
CTGCTTTTGCTGATGCCAGTACCGCATGAAACAGCAAATGCTGCTGATATCATCAATATAATAAAAATTTTTTTCATATGTTTTACTCCTCCTTACTAGGATATTATATATTTTTAAAATATATATTGCAATAGCTGTAAAAAATATTTACATAATATTGTTTTAATACTTTAAATATAATAAATAAAATACATATTAAGTAAAATATCTTTTATGATTATCGATTATTAATTTTATTTGTTTTAAACAAAAAATGATTATTATTGTAATAATATACAATATGTTTGTTATATTATACAATAATTAATATATTGTTTTTATACAAATAATTAATAATCATTCATAAGTTCTAACCATTCCGGCAATATCCTGAGCTGTGTATTGCATTCCAACTTCATTAAGATACTGAACTACCAATTCATCAATTCTCTGCTTTAAATTCTTACCATACAATTCCATTACAACAGTGCAGTTTTGGCTTGAATCCCATTTACTTTCAATAACAGAAAGCCCTCTCACTCTTCCAGCTACTCTTTCTTGTATAGTATATTCATCTATCATGCCTTTTTCTGTAGAGCTTAATGATTCTATATATGATCCTACTATTTTTGCTACTATTTTATTCTTTCCGTCCAATTCAGCTGCTTGTTTTGCCTCTACTTCTCTTCTGAATTTATCTCTTGTATCATCAGAAGGGGAGCCTAAACCTAGTACTCTAAATGTGTTATCGTTTACCCAACCTTCCGGTTTATTTCTGCTTACACCTTTTGAGCATGATAATATTATAATGGTAATTACTATTAAACTAATAGACAATTTTTTCATAAATATTATTCCTCTTATTGTATAAAATATAATTTGTATATGTACTATTATGTGATTGTATATTTTTTATAGTATATTGCAATATGCATTTTTAGTTTTTTTTCTATTTTAATTGACATAAAATAAACATTATATATAATTGTTAGTTAATATTAACTTATAAATTTAAGGATATAAAATGAAACTCAAACATACAGTCAATTTTATAAAAAAACATACAGTAGCAATTTTTGTAAAAGTTGAAAAAGAAGAACCTAAAGTATGTACATTTAATGAAGAGTATATAAAATTATTCAATAGTTTGGTAAAAGATAAATATTATACACCTTCTACTCCTTTTGCTTTCGGATTTGCAAGCAATACTAGAGTTATTTTTATTACATATAGAGAAATGAAAAATTATATGTATGAAACTTGGAAAAATGCCGGAGCTTCATTAATAAAAATAATGAAAGATTTACATATTGATGATATAGAAGTTGATATGGCTGAATTATTCGCTGAAATAGCTTCTGAAGAATCTTATATTCAATTCTGTTTGGGTATGATACTTTCTTCTTATAGCTTTGATAATTATTTAGGCGATAAGAGATTAAAAGAAAAAACAGTTATAAAGAATATTCTTTTAGTTTCAGGCGATAAAAAAGATACTGAAAATGCTATAGCTAAAGCAAATCAAATAGCAAATTGCATATTCTGGGCTAGAGATATGGTTAATGAGCCAAGCAATGTTATTAACTCATTGACATTTGTTGATAGAGCTAAAAAACAGGCTGAAAGCAGAAAAATAACAACTACTGTATTAACAGAGAAAGAATTAAAAGCTGCAAATATGAATGGTTTATTAGGAGTTAATGCCGGAAGTAAAAATCCTCCTAGATTATTCATAGCACAATATAAAAAAGCAAGAGCTAAAAAACATATCTTATTAGTAGGTAAGGGTATAACATTTGATACAGGCGGAATGTCTTTGAAGCCTGCTGATAGTATGTTAGGTATGAAAGATGATATGGCAGGAGCTGCTGCGGTTTGCGGAGCATTATTTTTAATATCTGATATGAATTTAGATGCTAATGTTACAGTATTATGTCCTTTAACTGATAATAAAACAGGAAGTGCTGCTATTAACCCTGGCGATGTATTAAAAATGTGCAATGGTGTTACAGTAGAGGTAGTTAATACAGATGCTGAAGGAAGATTGATACTTGCTGATGCTTTGGCTTATGGTATAAAAAAATTCAATCCGGATTTTGCTATAGATATTGCTACTTTAACTGGTGCTTGTTCTATAGCTTTGGGAAGAAATGCTACAGGATTAATGTCAAATGATGAAGTATTAACAAAAGCTTTAGTAGAAGCAGGAAATGATACTTATGAAAGAGTATGGGAACTTCCGATGTTTGATGAGTATAAAGAGCAAATAAAATCCGATATAGCTGATATAAAAAATACTGGCGGAAGACTTGCAGGTACTATAACAGCTGCTCAATTCCTATCATGTTTCACAGAGGGAGCTAAATGGGCTCATTTGGATATAGCATGTACTTCTATAAGTGAATTTGATAATAAATACTTATCTAAAGGTGCTACTGGAGTAGGCGTATATTTACTTGCTAAAACAGTAGAAAAACTTGTTGAAGTTCAAAAAGTTTGATAATGGGTTTTTAATTTAAATATATGTGAAAATAATCATAGTGTATAGTGATATATGCTATGATTATTTTTTATTTAAAATTAGATAGTAAAATTTATTTTTTATTCCAATTTAGGCATTTCTTTTTATCTTCATCAGTTATTTCTCTAATTATCTTGCAAGGATTTCCAAAAGCAACAACATTATCAGGTATATCTTTTACAACAACACTTCCTGCACCTATTACAACACCATTTCCTATAGTTACTCCCGGTACAACTATAGTATTTGCTCCAAACCATACATTATCGCCGACAGTTATAGGATAAGCATATTCTATATATTGATTTCTTCTTTCTATGTCTATTGGGTGTCCAGCAGTATAAAATCCGCAGTTAGGTGCTATAAATACATTATTTCCGAATTTTACTTTAGCACAGTCTAATATTATGCAATTATAATTAACATAAAAATTATCTCCGGCTTCTATATTAAATCCATAATCGCAATGAAACGGAGCAGTAATTCCGAAATCTTTTCCTATTTTTCCGAATAGTTTTTTTATTATATCTTCTTTTTCTTTTGTCTGATTTGATCTTAATAAATTATATTCCAAGCACAAGTCTTTAGCTTTATCCCTCATCATTTCTAAATCTTTATCTCCGCTGCAATGTTCAAGACCATTAATCATTTTTTCTAATTCATTCATAATTGCCTCCTTTTATCAAATATAAATATTATAATAAAATACAAAAAAATAAAGTATAGTTTTTCTGGGTTTAACTTGAAATTATTTACATAACATGGTATAATAAGTATTCAAATTAGATAAAAATGGGAGTGTATATGCCTTCAGGAAGAAAAAGACTTCGTCAAAAGATGGCTACGCATAAACGCAAAAAACGTTTACGCAAAAATAGGCATAAGAAAAAGTAATATAAACTAACATTATACATATTAATGTTTTTTTCATCTCTTGAATGTTAAAGTTTATTAATGGGAAATAATAGTATGTCAACCGATGTGAGAACTGTCATAGAGGTATGCGTGGGACTTCATTGTTCTACAAAAGAGGCTTATGCTCTTTTAGAATCTATTCGTTCGCATTATGACTTGCAAATAGGCGTACCATCAGCAGATGGTATGCTTCTTAAAGAGATGGAGTGTATGCATAATTGCCGTAATGCTGTACCTGTCCTTATTAATGGTATGGAATGTACAAAATCGTCTTTTAAAAGTATTATCAAGTATATAGAAGCTATACATGTAAGAAAAAGATGAAGAAATTTGTACTGCATAGTGAAAGTAATATAACTAATATTGGAACCTATAAAGATCATTTTGGTGATTATTTAGTAGTACAATCATTAGAGCAAACCTTTATAAGAGATTTGCAGAGTTTTTCTGTACTTTCACGCGATGCTTTTCAAAGATCATTGTATAGTATTCTAACTGATAAAAATATAAAAGAAGATTTTTTGATCGTTAATGCAGCATCTTTTGATTATCTTGTTTTTAAAGATAAATTTCTTATAAAAAATAATCCGCATCTTATATTAGACGGTTCCTCATTTCTTGCAAAAATTCTTAATCTAAAAAGAATAGATATTGTATTAAAAAATTATTATTTGGAAGAAAAAGACATTATTATAAAGGCTGTAGCAGAAGCTGAAGATGCAAGATTTATATATGATGTGAAAGTGAACATATATACTGAGGACACATATTATCAAGAATGCAGTCAAAGAATTACTCCTTCATATTTAGAAAATAAAAAATATATATTCGATTTAGATACTATAACTCAGCTTACATATTTAGCACATATTGGAGAATACAGCTTCAAAAATTATGGTACTGGTAAAAATAAAGGAACTTATATATTTTCCGTTACTGGTGATATAATTAATCCGAATTTATATGAGTTTGAAATAGATACTCCTTTAAAAAATCTCAGTAAAGCAGCTGGAGGACTTAATAAAGAGTATACTGCAAAATGTGTATTTACTAATGGTTTTTTGAATCCTCCTATAGATTTTGAAACATTTCAGAAAATGACTTTAGATTATGAATGTTTTGACAGTCTTAAGATGAAAATTGGAAATGGAGGAATATGTTTCATACGTGAAGACAGATGTATGGTGAGGGTAGTATTAAAAATAGTTCAGTTTGGAAGAAGTATATCCTGCGGCAGATGTATGCCTTGTCATTATGGTTTTGATTTATGCGAATATTATATTAATAAAATGCTTTTGGCTAATTCTATTTACAGTGATTATGCAAGTTTGAAAGAAGCTGTTGATATGATAAAGTTAGGGGCTTCCTGCTCATATATTAGGAATTTGGCTAATTGCATATCATCTACAATAGAGATGTTCAGAGATGAGTTTTTATATTTAATAGAGAATAAGGTTACATTGTATAGTTTTATAAAAGATTAATGAGGTTTTATTTGAATGATAGTAAAATTTAATGTTGATGGAAAAATGGTATCTGCTCAAAAGGGATATACTATACTTCAAGCACTATCATACATTAATGTTGATATACCTCATTTATGCTCTTACAAAATAAACCCATCTACAAATACTTTTGAACCTAAAAATACAATAGCATGCTGCAGATTATGTGTGGTTAAAGTAAAACGCAGAAATGAAATTAATTACTCTTATAAATTTGCATGCAATGAAATAGTAGAAAATTCTATGAGTGTTTTAACTGAAGATGATGATATAATAAAATATAGGATATCATTGCTTCAGTCTATACTATACATGCATAAGCCTATATGCGAAAGCTGTAAAGTAGATTATATTTGTCAATTAAAAAAATATTTGGATTTTTATAAAGTTTCAATATTGGCCTCTGATAATGCTTCAAATGAAGATGATATTAATCTAAAAGAAGTAAAAAAAATTGTTGAGGAAATGAAGCTTCCTAATTATATAAAAACTAATTATGAAAGATGTATTAATTGCGGAATATGCAGAGATTATAAAGTTGTAGACGGATATAATTCTATGATAACAGATTTATGTCCTACTCATGTATTTGAAGTAGAAAGGGACATAGACAATAAATTATATGAGGATATAAGCACTGTAAAGAAAATAAGAAGTTTTTGTATAGGCTGTAATCATTTATGCGAAGTAGATTATAGTTATATAGATATTAGTATAAAAGATATTTCTTCTCCTAAAGGCAAAAAATACGGATTATGCGATTATGGAAGGAAAATGTCTTACTATTCCAATAATTTATTAGAAACTCCTTTTTATAATGGTATGCAATTTGATTTTAGAAAAGCTAAGGAACTTTATCATAAATTTATAGGTGAGATTGATATTGACAGTACTTTGGCTATAAGTTCAAGTATGTATCCTATAGAAGATATTAAGGCATTTGATGATTTTATTTATTCTTTGGGAATATCTCATTTAACTTTCAAAAAAAATAGAATGGCAACTAATTCTTATAATATAAGGGATAATTATACAAATATTAATGATTATTCTGTTAAGGATTTGAGAATTTCAAAATTTGAAAAAGATATTAACAGCAATAAATTTAGTAAATATATTATACTTGGCGATGCTTTAGATGATAATGATGAAATTATAGATTTTGCTAAAAGAAATAAAGGAAATTATATATTATTTACTCCAACTTTTTCTGTATTAGCTTATAATTCCTATTTATCTTTTCCTATTCAGTATCTTGGAGAATTTGAAGGGCATTATATAGATAATCATGGAAAAACTAAGGAGATGTTATCCTTTACTGAAAAAAATAAAAACAGACTACGTTTAGTTGAATTATTAAAATATTTGTATTTATAATAATTTTGTTCTATACTATATAATATATAGATATTGGTTTTATTATGTTCTTATAAAATAAGAGGAGAGGTATTTATGGCAAAAACTAGAGCTGAGATACTCCATAGTAAAAGTAAAAAAAATTATGATATTATCATTATAGGCGGCGGAGTTATAGGTGCTACTATAGCATTAAAAACTTCAAGAGTGGGATTTTCTACACTTCTATTAGAAAAACATGACTTCTCCTACGGAGCTTCATCACGTACTTCAAAAATGCTTACTGGAAGATTCAATGATATGAACAGTAAGAATCTTATATCTGTTATTAATCAGGTAAAAGAAAGAAACAATTTGATGTATAAAAATTCTTCTTCTCCTTTTGGTATTATGAAGCCTATATATGAACATAGCCGCAAAGGTCTTTTCAGAGAGGAGATGAGGGCATTTTTATATGATTTATTTTCCATATTTGGAAAGACTAAGAAGCATGTATCTCATAGCAGGAATTCGGCCTTAGATATTTTGCCGGATTTAGTTAATAATGATGTAATAGCAGCAATAGAATATTATGAAGGTTATGTAGATGACTCAAGATATGTTATAGAACTTCTTTTAAAAGCAGAGGAATATGGTGCTGATATATTGAATTATGCTGAAGTAAAAGGCTTTGAATATAATCAAAAAGAAATAAATTCAGTAGTATTTACTGATAATGTTGATAGGCGTGTTTATGTTGCTTCAGGTAAAACTATATTGATTGCGGCAGGAGCTTGGGGACAGAGTATAAGTTCTTTAGTGCCTAATGGAAGTTTTGAAGATGGTGTATCTTATGTAAAAGGAACACATTTAGTTATAGACAGTGATTTGATACATATAAATAAATCCGTTGTACTGCCTAAAATAAAGAATAGACCTAATGTATTTTTAACACGTTGGAAAAATTCTACTATTATAGGCCCTACAATAAAAAAGCATCATACAGATTTTGACTGTGTATATGCTACAAGCGATGAGGCAGAATATTTGCTTGATATATACAATACTTACTTTAGTTCTATTGTAAATAAGAATCATATTGTTACAACTCAGGCAGGAATGATGCCTTTAAATCCTTTAAATGTAAAAATACATTCTCACCCTCAATATAGATTATTTACAGTGGAAGGAGGAGATTTTACAACTTCTTCAGCTGTTGCTATTAAAACTTTAGTAAAAATGTATGGTAAGCCTTATAAATGGTTCAGTAATGAGAAGGTTATAAATAGTAAAATAGATAAGAATGTTCAATTAGTGCTTAATAAAGAAATGGTTAAGTTTTTAATAGACTATTTCGGATCTGTAAAAATGATTATGAAATTAAATGAAATGTGTCAGAATGATTCTTCTCTTTTAGTTGAAGTTGGTCTTGATTATAGAATAAATAGGGGATTGATAAAATACTTTATTGAAGTGGAACATGCTTGTCATTTAGATGATATTATGATGAGAAGATTAAGATTCATTTTAACAGAAAATGATTGCGGTACTTTAATTGCTGAACATATAGCAGAAACAATGGCTGATATTTTAAATTGGAATAAAGAAAAGACACAATGGGAAATAAAGAGATACAGAACAGAAATTAAACGTGCCAGAATAGCATTATTTTAATTATGAAATAATTTTAGTATATACCTAAACAACTATATTTTGTCAAAAATAAATTTATATTTTTATATCTGGGGCTTTGCCCCATACCCCAGTTCTTTTACCGAGTAGGTACCTTTCGGTATTGGTATAAAAGAACCTATATCCTCGACAGGCTCGGATACGCTTCGCGAAAAACTGCATTTTTAATCTAAATCTAAGTTATACCCTACATTTAATACATATATTTTTTAATATAAAGTTCTAGTACTTGCGTTTTTTGCAACTTTTTTGTGCGGCAAAAAAGTTGATAATATTACATAATGTGCAGTAGTCGGCAAAATGAAATCGTTTCAGTATATACCTAAACAACTATATTTTGTCAAAAATAAATTTATATTTTTATTTTGATATCTGGGGCTTTGCCTTATTATTATAAAATATATTCTTTAGCTGTATATTAATTCTTTAAAACCTTTAAGTATATTAAGACCAGTATTTCCGCTTTTTTCTGGGTGGAACTGTATACCATATACATTATTAGATTTTACAACTGCTGGTATAGTAACATCATATTCACTGTCAGCTATTATACTTTCATCGCAGTACTTTCCATAATATGAATGTACAAAATACACATATTCCATATTATTAATATATTTAAATAATTTATCTTCTTTTCTGATATTTAAATTATTCCAACCCATATGAGGGATTTTTAATTCTTTATTTTTTAAATCTTTTTCTATAGGGCATATACTTCCCTTTATAAGTCCAAGACCATTATATTCGCCGTATTCATAGCTTTTATCAAAAAACATCTGCATACCTAAACATATACCTAAAATTAATTTGCCTTTTTTAGCTTCTTCAATTATTGTATGTTTTAATATGCCTTCATTTCTTTTTTCTAATTTATCAATGGCATCTCTGAAAGCACCAACTCCTGGAAGTATAATTGCATCAGCATTTTTTATTATATTTTCATCATCTGTCAATTTATTTTCTATACCCACATAATCAAGTGATGACATAAGTGAAAATAAATTTCCAACTCCATAATCGATTATAGCTATCATAATTCGTTCCTTTTTTAATAAAAAATTATTCGCCGGTAGAGTCTGCCAAGTAAACTTGCCAGATGCTCATAATTTTTTTATAATAAATTCTTTTTAAATAAAAAATTATTCGTTAATATAGTCTGCCAAGTGCCATTATCAAACAAGCATAATTTTTTATTATTATTAAAAAATTTATTTTACAATAAATATTATTTTTCTAACATACCTTTTGTTGATAATACTTCATCTTTATATTTTTCATCTATTTCGCATGCTTGTGCTAAAGCTCTGGCAACGCCTTTAAAAATAGATTCTATTATATGATGAGTATTCTCACCGTAAAAAGTTTTTATATGCAAAGTAATATTCATTGAATTAGTAAAAGCAACAAAAAACTCTTTTACAAGCTCAGTATCAAAATCGCCTACTTTTTCATGTATTAAATCACTGTTAAAAACTAAATGACTTCTTCCGCATATATCAACAGCAGCCAATGTTAAAGCTTCGCACATAGGCATATAAAAGTTTCCGTATCTTTTAATTCCTTTTAAATCGCCTAAAGCTTCCTTAAAGCATTTCCCAAGTACTATTCCAATATCTTCAACTGAATGGTGATAATCTACATTTGTATCGCCATAGCAGGTAACATCTAAATCAAATCTTCCATGGCGTGCAAATAAATCAAGCATATGATTCAAAAATCCTACACCTGTATCATTATTGTATTTACCGCTTCCGTCAATATTTAATTTGATTTTTATTTTTGTTTCTGCTGTATTTCTTTCTATTTCATGTATTCTCATAAAAACTCCTAGTTAATTTCATAAATACTAGAAAAATGATATTTTGTCAAAATTTATTTTAACTGTTTTATAGTTTTTTTACAACTTTTATCTTATTATTAATAGTATTATTTTTAATTGTACTACATATACAACTTGTATTTAAAGTTTGAATATTTCAATATATTATACTAAAATTGTTAATGCTATTAATTTATTTTGTATTAAGGTTGTAATAATGAATAAAGAACAGATAAGAGAAAAAGTTTATAAGGATAAAAATGTTGAAACAGCTATAAAAGACGGAGTAGAAAATTATTTATCTCATACAGTTCCAAATAGGGCAGATTGTGAGTATGAATATTTAAACAATTATACATTAATAACAGCAGAAATTTTTGAGGAAGGTTATATTATTTCTGATGTTCATATTGATGTTAATATGATAGTTTATGATTATATTTCAAAAGATGACGGTAAAAAAGAAAGATATATTTGTTTGAATAAAACTTATTTAATGGGGCTTAATTTAAAATTCAAATTGAAAAATATTGATGATGATATAGAAGATATTGAAGTGAGATATTTTAATATATACGGCATTACAGATAACATTTAAAAACAAATAAGAATATAATAATTTGATTACTATATTCTTATTTTGGTTATGTGTATGACTTAAGAAAATTATAAATTAATACTAATAAATCTGCATGCTCTTTCTGCTGCATCTTCTATTAAGCTTTTTGAGTTTTTTATAGCTTCATTAAGAGGCATAGCTTTTTTCAAAGCAGGCATAATCGATACAATACCCATATCATAAACTGCCTCAGCACCATCTCTTATATCTCCAACTATAGCAATAACTGGTATTTTGTTGGATCTTCTTGCAACGCCTACTGGAACTTTTCCTTTTTTTGTCTGTCCGTCAATAGCTCCTTCTCCTGTTATTATAAGGGAAGTATCTTTTATCTTATCTTCAAAATCTATTATATCAAGCACTGCATCAATACCGCTTTTCAACTCGGCATTGCAAAAAGCCACAAGTCCCCCTCCAAGTCCGCCTGCTGCACCTGAACCTTCAATATAGTCTATCTTTTTATTAAATTTTTCTTTAACAATTCTTGCTATATTTTTAAGTCCATTATCAAGTATATCAAAACTCTCCTCAGTAACCCCCTTTTGTTTTCCATATATAGCTGTAGCTCCGTTTTCACCGTAAAGCGGATTTTTTACATCACAGGCAACATTTATTTTTATATCAAATATTCTTTTATCTACATTGCTGTCATCAATAGAAGATACTTTTATCATATTTTCAGCAATAGCTTCAAGTTCATTATTATTTTCATCAAGGAATTTATATCCTAATGCATTTGCCATTCCTATGCCGCAATCATTTGTAGCACTTCCGCCTATGCCTATTAAAATTTCTTTTATATTGTTATTTATAGCATCTTTTATAAGTTCGCCGGTACCATAAGTTGAATATTTCAAAGGGTTTCTTATAGCATCATCAACTAAAGTAATACCAGAAGCTTCTGCCATTTCTATTACTGCTTTTTCTTTATTAATAATACCATATTTCGCTTCTATAATTTTTCCAGATGGATTTTTAACATTTACTTTTTTTATATTTCCGCCTGCCGCATAAAGTACAGAATCAACTGTGCCTTCGCCTCCGTCAGCAACGGGTATTTTTTTTATATCAGCATTTTTAAATACTTTTAATATACCTCTTTCTATACAATTGCAAACTTCCATACTGCTGGCACTTCCTTTGAATGAATCTGGTATTATTACTATTTTCATAATTATTTCCTTAATATTATTTTTTTATATTATTGTTTATTAACAAAATTGATATTATATGAAATTTAATCCTATCAATATTATTATTAATTGGATCCAAATTTAACAGCTCTTTAATTTTTCTCATTCTATACACTATAGTATTTCTATGAACAGATAATTTATCACTTGTTTTGGTAATGCTCATATTGTATTTACTCATAGTGATAATCGTTTCTTTTAGATTAGAATTGTTTTTTATAATCTTCAATACATTTCTAAGTATCATTTTTAAACTTGATTGTTCATTAGTAGATATATAAAATTCTAATATATAGTCTTCTATAAAGAATACTTCTCCATTATTAGAATATTGATTCCAATTAAGTAAAAATTTTGCCTGTTCATAGCTGCTTGAAATTTCATTAATATTCTTTGATACAGCACCGCAGGAAGCTTTAAAATGAAGTCCTAATTTACTATCTAAAGAATTTTGTAAATATATAAAAAAATTATTTAGTATTTTTCTTTCTAAACCGTATTGCTTTTTATCAAAACTTTTTATGAGTATGAATTCATTATCTCCGAAATATGATATTATATCCTGAGAATTAAAATCTGATGAATCTTTTATTTTTGATATAATATAATCATTCATTCTGTTTTTATCCAAATAATCATTATTATCAAATTTTATGAGGCATACTATTCTATTAATATTTTCAATTTGATAATTATTCTTTTCAAGCCATATAAGTATTGATGGTATATAATGCTCATTATTTTTAGAAATCATCATATTGATATAATTATTAATAGAAGTTTGTTTTAATATTTTTTTATCAGTATCCAATTCTTTTTCTATCAATATTTCTGCTGTTAATTTCACAATGGCTGCTATTTTTCCAACTTCTTTGGGATTGCCTGTAACTCCCAATACTCCTATTATTTCATTATTTATTACTAGAGGTATATTTACTCCGGGTTTGGCACTTTCTATATTATTATCAATAAAATCAAAATATTCCATGTCTTTGCCTTCTTTCAATACTTCCAAAGCACCTGAATGTATTTTACCTATTCTTGTTTCATCTCCGCTGGCTATAATTTCTCCATATTCATTCATTATATTGATATTGTATCCCAATTTATCCATTATCTTTTTTAATAATTTTTGTGCTGTTAAGGTATTTAAAGGCATATATATTCCTAAATATTTTTATTTTGATATTAAAATAATTATATAATAAATATGTCAAATTTATATACATAATATATAAAAATACAAAATCTATTTCATTATTTGCAATATATAAAATACATATAAAATAATTGTGCTTTATATATAAAAAAATAATAATAATAGATTTATTGTATATAATGTACAAAATAATGTATGATATATTGTTCTGTATATATAAAGACAATTATCATTATTTAGATACAATTTAAACATAAAAACAAGGAGGAAAAAAATGAATGGTATTTATATTTTTAGTTTAATAGTCATTTCAGTAATAGTAATGATTATTGCTATTAGTAAATTCAAACAACACCCTTTTGTGGTATTAATTACTATTTCTATACTGGTTGGTATTTTATCAGGTATGAAAGTGGGAGATGTTGTTACTAAAGTTCAAACAGGTTTCGGAAGCATATTAAGCAGCATAGGTATAGTTATTATATCAGGAACAATTATAGGAACTATATTAGAGAAAACAGGTGCTGCTTTGACTATGGCAAATACTATATTAAAAATAGTAGGTAAAGACAGATCAGTATTAACTATGGGAATCACAGGATATACCTAAACAACTATACTTTGTCAAAAGTAAAGTTATATTTTTGTTTTTATATCTGGGGCTTTGCCCCATACCC